>CAZWLV010000004.1:0-28178 GCA_964634715.1 uncultured Lachnoclostridium sp.
AAAACTTAAAATGATGTAAATGAGAAAATTTAATCATCTGCAAGTATTTTTTAACGTAAATTTTGCCAAGCACTGACGCAATCCTCTAGTTGGAGCCGACGACGCCTGCAAAAACACAAATAGGGGACTGTGGCAGTGCATGTAAAAAATGCCAAAAAGCATGAATTATCAATAAACCCTATGGGAAAATAGAACAAGGATCAGGAGAGAATATGACAGAATTAGAAAAATATTATAATAAATTTAATGAGGAAAAGAGACTGGGTTCCCGTCATGGTCAGGTGGAATTTATCACCTCCATGAAGTATATCCATGAGTGTCTGGGAGAAGATAAAACGAAAAAAATTCTGGATATCGGTGCCGGTACCGGAAGATATTCGGTAGCACTGGCGGAAGAAGGTTATGATGTGACCGCTGTGGAATTGGTAAAATATAATCTGGGGATCTTAAAATCAAAAAAGAGCAGTGTAAAAGCCTATCAGGGAAATGCATTAAAGTTATCAAGATTTGCAGATGATACTTTTGATGTGACACTTCTTTTTGGCCCGATGTATCATCTTCATACAGAAGAAGAACAGCAAAAAGCACTTTCAGAAGCATCGAGAGTGACAAAAAAAGACGGAATGATTCTGGTTGCGTATTGCATGAATGAATACAGTGTACTGACGTATGGATTTAAAGAAGGACATATCAAAGAAAGTCTGGCAGCAGGAAAGCTTTCAGAAGATTTTCAGGTACTTTCCGGAGAAAAAGATCTGTATCGATATATGAGACTGTCGGATATTGATGCTCTGAATGAAAAAGCAGGTCTTACCCGAAGAAAGATCGTTTCGCCGGATGGACCGTCGGATTTTATGCGTCCGGTGTTAAATGCCATGGATGAGGAAACGTTTGAGATCTTTGTCAAATATCATCTGTCAGTGTGCGAGCGGCAGGATCTGATCGGGGCAGGATCCCATACGCTGGACATCCTGCAGAATACAAAAAGTCTTAAATAAGGATATTTTTGTGACAGAATTTTTGCAGGTACTGTTGGCTCTTACTAATTGCAGGGTAATTGAGTCCGTGACACTTTTTTGGTCTATAAAAAATTATCAAATTACAGCCGTGAGGATGGAACATTATCCAAAGCACGGCGTTATGTGGATGAGTCCGAAGATCCAGCCTTTAGAAGCTGATTAGTGAGGAGGCCTCACCCGACGAACTTAGCAGCTTCTTAAGGATTAGCTGAGGAGGAAGGAACCTGCCGGCTTTTGGAAAAGTTTCATCCTGCGGCGTAAATTTAAAATAGATATTGCAAAAAAGTATAAATCCTGTCACTCTGTGCAAAATCATGCAAAAAAATGACTATTTGTGCAAAAAGTCAAAAAAGTGCGTGCAAATTTCATAGGAAATGAAGATTTGTCAAAGATTTATTTTTGACGGTCTGACGGAAATTTACATAGAAAAATGTGCAGTTTTAACAAAATCACATAGCATAATAGGAAAATATTGACAAAAAATACAAACAGTGTTAGCATAAGCAATAAGGGGAGGAACCCTAAGAGCGGTTTGCAAACAGTTGCATAGATTTGCAAAACAGATTACAAATAAGGAGGAAACATTCATGAAAAAAGTAATGGCTCTTTTATTATCCTTAACAATGGTCGGAGGAGTGCTGACAGGATGCGGCACAACAGCAGATGATAATTCTGCAGAAACAAACGGAACAGTAGAAACAAACGGAGATGAAGCAGAAACTCCTGCAGCAAACGGTTCTGTTTACTACTTAAACTTTAAACCGGAACAGGATGCAGCATGGCAGGCATTAGCAGCATCTTATACAGAACAGACAGGTGTTCCTGTAACTGTTGTAACAGCAGCTTCCGGTGAATACGAAACAACATTAATGGCTGAAATGGGTAAATCCGAAGCACCTACATTATTCCAGGTAAATGGTCCGGTAGGTCTTGCAAACTGGAAAGATTACTGCTACGATCTGGCAGGCACAGATGTTTACGGTGAACTGACAAATGATTCCTTTGCATTAACAGAAGACGGAACAGTTTATGGAATCGGTTATGTTATCGAATCTTATGGTATCATCACAAACAAAACACTCTTAGCAGAAGCTGGATATACAGTAGATGACATTGATTCTTTCGAAGATTTAAAAGCAGTTGCAGAAGACATTACAGCTCGTAAAGATGAATTAGGATTCGCAGCATTCTCTTCAGCAGGTATGGACGGATCTTCTGACTGGAGATTTAAAACACACCTTGCAAACCTTCCAATCTACTTTGAATATCAGGAAGACGGAATCAACTCTACAGCAGCGATCAAAGGTTCTTACTTAGATAACTATCGTAACATGTGGGATCTCTACATCAACAACAGTACATGTGATGCAAAAGATCTTTCCGCTAAAACAGGTGATGATTCCCGTAACGAATTCTTAGCAGGTGAAGCAGTGTTCTTCCAGAACGGTTCTTGGGAATACGGCAACTTAACAGGCGATGGCAAATTCACAGATGATGATCTTGCTATGATCCCTGTTTACATTGGTGCAGGCGATGAAGCAAATCAGGGTCTTTGCACAGGTACAGAAAACTACTGGTGTGTAAACGCATTTGCTGATGAAGCAGACATTCAGGCTACATTAGATTTCATGTACTGGTGTGTATCTTCTGAAGAAGGAACAACAGCAATGGCAAACGAAATGGGATTCGTAATTCCTTTCAAAAATGCAGCAGAATCACCAAACTTATTCGTAAAACAGGATACAGAAATGACAGCAGCAGGCAAAACTCCTGTTTCATGGAACTTTACAACAATGCCTTCAGAAGAATGGAAAAATGGTGTTGGTACAGCTTTAACACAGTACGCAGCTGATCAGACAGATGCAAACTGGGATGGCGTTGTATCCGCATTCGTAGATGGTTGGGCAACAGAATATAATTTAGCAAATGGACAGTAAGATTTGCTGAAACGAATTGTTTTGGGTAACAACAGAAGGGGAGCCTTAAGCTCCCCTTTTCTTAAAATAGTTGTCGTTTGCCTACATACATTTTATAAAGACTAGACTAGATAGGAAAGAGAGAGGAATATTTATGGAGAAAGCTCTCAGAAAATGGTTTCCGGTCTTCGTGCTTCCGACACTGGCAGCGTTTTGTGTTGGATTTATCTGGCCGTTTATTCAGGGAATTTATTTATCGTTTTGTCAGTTTATCACGGTAGATAATGCGAAATTTGTAGGAATTTCTAATTACGTTAAAGCATTGTCCGATGAGACATTTGCACATTCATTCTGGTTTACAGTTGCGTTTGCAGTTGTATCCACACTTTTGATCAACGGGATCGCTTTTGCCATTGCACTGGCACTGACAAAGGAGATCAAAGGTACAAACATTTTCCGTACGATCTTTTTTATGCCGAACCTGATCGGCGGTATCGTGCTCGGCTATATCTGGCAGATCCTTTTAAACTGTGTTCTGTCGAATCTTGCACAGCCGCTGTTAGCATTAAATAGTACAGCCGGTTACTGGGGAATCATCATTCTCATGTGCTGGCAGCAGATCGGATATATGATGATCATCTATATCGCAGGTCTGCAGAATGTTCCGCCTGATCTGCTGGAAGCAGCATCCATCGACGGAGCTAATACACTTCAGACACTGATCAAAGTAAAATTGCCGATGCTGATGTCATCGTTTACGATCTGTCTGTTCTTAACGATCACAAACTCTTTCAAACTGTTTGACCAGAACTTGGCGTTAACAAGCGGAGAACCGGCACACAGTACAGAAATGCTGGCATTAAACATTTACCAGACATTCTATTCCCGTGCAGGTGCACAGTGGAAGGGTATCGGTCAGGCAAAAGCCGTGATCTTCTTTGTATTAGTAGTTGTGATTTCGTTAACACAGCTTTACACTACACGTTCTAAGGAGGTGCAGCAGTAATGAGCGCAAAAACGAAAAAAATGTGGAGTGCAGTAGGAACTGTATTTTTTACCATTCTGGCAGCACTTTGGATGTATCCGATCATCATGGTCATTATGAACTCTTTAAAAGTAGAAAGAGCGATCACTACCGAAGGTGCATTTTCACTGCCGACGGAAGAAACGTTTGCAGGACTCAGCAACTACATCAGTGCCTTGAATTCACAGGGCTTTTTAAAGAGCTTTGGCTACAGTTTGTTTATTACAGTATCATCAGTATTTTTGATCCTTTTATGCTGTTCTATGTGTGCATGGTACATTAACCGTGTCAACAGCATCATCTCCAAACTGATGTATCTTTTATGTGCATTTTCCATGGTTGTACCATTCCAGATGGTAATGTTTACGCTGTCTCAGACAGCAGACCGCCTCAGTATCTTTGGTCTGAAATTTAATACACCATGGACGATCTGCTTTATTTATCTTGGATTTGGTGCCGGGCTTGCAGTTTTCATGTTCTCCGGTTTTGTAAAATCCATTCCGCTGGAGATCGAAGAAGCATCTATGATCGATGGATGTTCTCCGCTCCAGACTTATTTTAAAGTCGTATTACCGATTTTGAAACCTACGATGATCTCTGTAGGGGTATTGGAAACGATGTGGGTATGGAACGATTATCTGCTGCCGACACTGGTACTGGATATTAAAAAATACCGTACGATTCCAATGCTGATCCAGTATTTCCGTGGAAGTTATGGCCGTGTAGAAATGGGTCCGATGATGGCTTGCATCGTTATGACAGTTCTTCCGGTCGTAATCATCTATCTGCTTGGCCAGAAACATATTATCAAAGGTGTTCTTGCCGGAGCAGTCAAAGGTTAAAGAAATTATCGTTACTGTACAGACAGTTCGTATGTACAGTAACAAATTATCGAAAATCTATGCAGCTCTGCTTTGCAGGGTACCTCGACGAAATGCCTCCTCTTGTGGTATAATCTATCCGATTATGCAGTTACGAGAGGAGGCATTTTTATGGACAAAAAAAGACCTGAAAATGCACAAAAACATATTTGTATGGGTCTGCTGGCTCATGTAGATGCAGGAAAGACGACTCTTTCGGAGGCAATGCTTTATTTGAGCGGTGCGATCCGGAAACTGGGACGTGTTGATAAAAAAGATGCTTATCTGGATACAGATGCACAGGAACGTGCCAGAGGGATTACGATCTTTTCCAAACAGGCAAGATTTCAGTGGAAAGATCTGGGGATTACGCTGTTAGATACACCGGGACATGTGGATTTTTCAGCAGAAATGGAACGGACACTGCAGGTACTGGATTATGCAGTGCTGATCATCAGCGGTGCAGACGGAGTTCAGGGACATACGGAGACGCTCTGGAAATTGTTAAAAAGAAACAAGATCCCGACGTTTGTGTTTGTAAATAAAATGGATCAGCCGGGAACGGAAAAAGAGGAGCTTCTTAAAAATATCCATGAGAGATTGTCAGATCACTGTATTGATTTTAGTGATGTGGAAAGTGATTCGTTTTACGAAGAACTTGCCATGTGTGAGGAAGCACTGCTGGAACATTATCTGGAAAACGGGATCGTGGAAGATGAGGAGATCGTGCGGCTGATCGCAGAATGTAAGGCAGTTCCGGTATATTTTGGTTCAGCACTGAAACTGGAAGGGATCGATACACTGTTAGATGCGATAGAAAAATATGCAAGAAGACCTTCCTATCAGGAAGCGTTTGGTGCCAAAGTTTATAAGATCACCAGAGATGAGCAGGGAGGCCGTCTGACCCATGTAAAGATCACCGGAGGCAGCTTAAAGGTACGAACCGTTCTTTCCGGAGATTCAGAAGAGGAACACTGGGAAGAAAAAGTAAACCAGATCCGTCTGTATTCCGGGGAACGGTTTGAAACAGTGCAGGAGGTGTCTGCCGGGGAAGTCTGTACTCTGACAGGACTTACGAAAACATTTCCGGGACAGGGATTAGGAGAAGAACATTTTTCGGAAAAACCGTTTTTGGAGCCGGTACTGAACTATCAGATGATCCTTCCGGAAGGGAGTAATGTCAATGAAGTGATGGGGAAACTTCGTCAGTTAGAAGAAGAAGAACCGGAGCTTCATATTGTATGGGACGAAACACTGCGGGAACTTCATGTGCAGCTGATGGGTGAGGTTCAGATCGAGATCATCCAAACGATCTTAAAAGACCGCTTTGGATTAGAAGTGACGTTTGGTACAGGCAGTATTATTTATAAAGAAACCATTGCAGATACGGTAGAGGGAATCGGTCATTATGAACCGCTCCGTCATTATGCTGAGGTGCATCTGCTTTTAGAACCGGGAGAACAGGGCAGTGGTCTGGAATTTTTCAGTAATTGCAGTGAAGATCTGCTGGCAAAAAACTGGCAGAGGCTGATCTTAACTCATCTGGAAGAGCGAAAACACAAAGGGGTGCTGACAGGTTCGGAGATCACGGATATGAAGATTTCGGTTGTCGGGGGCCGTGCACATTTAAAGCATACGGAAGGCGGTGATTTCAGACAGTCTACGTATCGGGCAGTCCGTCAGGGATTGATGAAGGCAAAAAGCGTGCTTTTGGAGCCGTATTATGAGTTCCGTTTGGAAATTCCATTAGATTCTCTGGGACGTGCCATGACGGATATCGAAAAAATGTATGGAAAATGTAATCCACCGGAGCTTGGAACGGAAATGGCAGTATTGACGGGAAAAGCGCCGGTATCAGAAATGCGGGACTATACGATGGAAGTGATCGCTTATACGAAAGGCCGTGGCAGATTAAGCTGTGTCCATGGAGGTTATGCACCGTGCCATAATGCGGAAGAAGTCATTGCTGCCAAAGGATATGATCCGGAAGCAGATCTTCGCAATCCGACAGGATCGGTATTTTGTGCCCATGGTGCCGGTTATTATGTGCCGTGGGATGAAGTAGATGCGATGGCACATGTGGAAACGCCTTATTCAGCACAAAAAAGACCGGAACCGGAAGTACTCAATGCACCGAAACCATCGTATGCCACCGTGACGGGATTTGGCGGATATGGTGCGGAAGATCAGGAGCTGGAGGCAATCTTTTTACGTACTTATGGAGAAAGAAAAGAAACGGATCGGAGAAAATACGGCGGTGCTGTGCCGGCACGGGTAAGAGAGTACAGCCCTGCCTCGGCAAAACAGACAAAAAAGCAGGAGCCGGTCAAAGAATATCTGCTGGTAGACGGTTATAACATTGTTTTTGCATGGGAAGAATTAAAAGAACTGGCGGAACTGAATATCGAAGCTGCCAGAGGGAAGCTGATGGATATTTTGTGCAATTATCAGGGATATAAAGGCTGTACGCTGATCCTTGTATTTGATGCCTATAAAGTCGTGGGCAATACGGGTGAAATGCTGGATTACCATAATATCCATGTAGTGTATACCAAAGAAGCAGAAACAGCGGATCAGTATATCGAAAAACTGGCACACGAGATCGGAAGAAAGTATCATGTGACAGTGGCAACTTCTGACGGACTGGAACAGCTGATCATCCGAGGACAGGGATGCAGGCTTTTATCGGCAAGGGAACTGCGGGAAGAGATCGAACTGATGAAACAGGAGCTTCGCAGGGAATATCTCGAAAAGCATCCGGCAGGAGAGAAAAATTATCTGTTTGACCATCTGGAAGAAGAACTGGCATTTTATTTAAAAGAAGTACGGCTTGGAAAGAAGGAAATTTAAAAGCCGGTATTGAAGAAATGGGTGCTTTGTATTATAATTACTTAGTTAAAGTATGTAAACAATGAAATTTTAAATACATTGGAGGATCAAAATGTTTCAGTCAAGAACACATACATGCAACGAACTTCGTTTGGAGCATGCAGGACAGAATGTAACCATCGTTGGATGGTACGAAAATCTGCGTAAAGTCAGCAAAAATCTTGGTTTCCTCGTTCTTCGTGATTTCTATGGCACAACACAGGTTGTCATCGAGACAGAAGAAATGATGGAAAAGCTTTCCGGCGTGAACTGTGAGTCAACACTTTCTATTACAGGTGTTGTAAGAGAACGTTCCAGCAAGAATGCAAATCAGGCAACCGGTGATATCGAAGTAGTTCCTTCTGATATCGTTGTTTTAGGAAAATGCCAGTATAACGAACTTCCGTTTGAGATCAACCGTTCAAAAGAAGCGGATGAAAATGCACGTTTAAAATATCGTTATCTGGATCTTAGAAATCCGGCAGTCAAAGACCGTATCGTTCTTAGATGTCAGGTAGTAGCAGCACTTCGTCAGGCAATGACAGAACAGGGATTTTTAGAGATCACAACACCGATCCTGACATGTTCTTCACCGGAAGGTGCCAGAGATTACCTTGTACCATCAAGAAATCATCCGGGAAAATTCTATGCTCTGCCACAGGCACCGCAGCAGTTTAAACAGCTGTTAATGACTTCCGGTTTTGACCGTTATTTCCAGATCGCACCATGTTTCCGTGATGAAGATGCCCGTGCTGACCGTTCACCGGGAGAATTCTATCAGTTAGATATGGAAATGGCATTTGCAAGTCAGGAAGATGTATTCTCAGTAGTAGAAAAAGTACTTCCTCCGATCTTTGCAAAATATGGTGTTTATAAAACAGCAAGCGAAGCACCGTTCAAACGTATTTCTTTCTTAGATGCGTTAGATAAATACGGTTCTGATAAACCGGATCTTCGTATCGATCTGGTACTTTCTGATGCAACAGAAGTGATGGCAGACTGTGGTTTTGGACCGTTTGAAGGAAATGTCGTAAAAGCCATCGTAGTGAACGATTTTGCAGGCACAAGAAAAGTGATCGACAAGATGTGTGCAGAAGTAGAAATGCAGTCCGGCAACAAAGCATACTGGTTCCGTCTGGACGAAAACGGAGAATTTGTTGGCGGTATTTCCAAATTCTTAGTAGAAAGAAAAGATGCAGTCATCGAAGCACTTGGATTAAAACCGGGTGATTTTGTAGGTCTGACAGCAGGTAAAAAACTTGTTGCACAGAAGACAGCAGGTGTATTCCGTAAGATTCTTGGAAACACTGTAGAAGGTCATATGAAGAAAGACTGTTATGAATTCTGCTGGATCGTAGACTTCCCAATGTATGAAATGGGAGAAGAATCCGGTGAACTGGAATTCTGTCACAATCCATTCTCAATGCCACAGGGCGGTATGAAAGATCTGATGGAAAAAGATCCGTTAGACATTCTTGCATATCAGTATGACTTGGTATGTAACGGTGTGGAATTATCTTCAGGTGCCGTTCGTAACCATGATCCGGAGATCATGATCAAAGCATTTGAACTGGTTCGTCTGGGAGAAGATGATGTGAAAGCAAAATTCCCGGCAATGTACAACGCATTCTGCTATGGTGCACCGCCACACGCAGGTATTGCTCCGGGTGTTGACCGTATGGTTATGCTGATCGCAGGAGAAGAAAGTATCCGTGAGATCATTCCATTCCCAATGAACAAAACTGCAATGGACGTAATGATGGGTGCTCCGTCAGAAGTTGATCCAAAACAGTTAGCCGATGTTCATATTAAGATCGATCTTCCAAAAGAAGAAAAATAATCATTAATGATAAAAAGAAAAAACAGGGAATTCCCTGTTTTTTCTGCGTTTAAACCTGTTCTGCGATGCGGGTAACGGCAACATAGATTTCAGAGATCCGGTACCATGTTCGAAAATCTACAACACCGGTCTGCGGAAGGTTGAAGATCTGCTGAAAAGTCCGTACTGCATTGGCAGTGGCATTTCCGTAGATCCCGTCTTCTGCAACTTTTGGGATGGCAGGATAGGAATCAGAAATGGTATTGAGCTGTTCCTGAATGGTCAGGACACTTTCACCATAAGAACCGATTTCCAGATCATATCCCGGATAAGAGGCAGGGACACCGGACACTTCTTCTGCATTGGCAATATAGATCGTATCGCCGTAGTAATATCTGAGGATCTCACTGGTGCTGTAACCGCGTTTTCCCAGATCCTGAGAACCCCACTGACTCATCCAGTTCGGGCAGGAAACCCTCTGACCGTCACAGTACTGGGTCAGGATCGGCTGTTTGATGCCGGGACGTGCAAGATAGCTTCCGAACATTTCATCGACGATATCTGAAATGCTCTCAAAAATATTTCTTCCATAGATGAATTTATGGTCAAATGCCGTGGAAGATGTGATGGTGAAATCATATCCCCGGTTTCGGTAAAATTCTGTGAACACACGGTTTAATGTAAAAGACATAATGGCAAGGACATTGGCTCGGATGGCTGCATCTGTCCATGTGGCATAAATTTCACTGGAAGCGACATTTTTAATGTAATCCCGGTAACGTACCCAGTAGTTTTGTGCCGTAGTATCTGTCGGAACGCCGTCGTGAACGATGATGTATTCCGGAACGACGACACGGCTTAAGACGATCTCACCGGTTTCAGCGGTGTCGATGATCTCCGGTTCGGCGATTTTTGGCGGATAATTTCCAAACAGCGTATGAGGCGGGATCACGATTCTGGTAAATGCCTGATTTTCTTCCAATGGTGTCATACGTACATCAAGGAATGCCGTAGAATCCGGAAGAAGCTCTGTACTGGAAATTTCTGCCGGTTCATAGCCTTCTGCATTGACATCGACGGTGTATTCGGCATAAGGCTGAGGTTCGCTTGGTGAAATGCTGTAAGAGATGTCTGGTGCTTCCAGTTCCAGTTCGTCAGTCAGTCCGGATTCATTGGTAGTCAGTTCATAGAGAGGCTGATCCGGTTCTCCGGAAATGTATACTTTTACGGCGGCATTGACAACCGGCCGGTTTCCGATCATGGTAATGACACGTATTTGAAGTTTTCCCTGCAAGATGATCACTCATTTTCTTTCTATTACGGATATGATATGCAGATAGAAGAAAAAACGTTACGGAAAACTTTGTTTCGGGGGAGAAGCCCTTGAAAGAAAAAATGCTGTTTGGAAAGCAGACTTTGGAGAAAAAATTCCAAAGTTACGAAAAAAGGAAGCTGTAATTCACAGAATTTTAAGAAATCTTAAGGAAAAATAGTTTGATTTTCCAAGATTATTGTATATAATAAGTAAGAATTAAGGTTACGTATGAAAAACTGTAGTAATCAATCATAAAGGATCAGTTGCTGTGAGAAAGAAAACAGTGAAAAGGATCAGATGTTATAAATATTCAAAGTTGAACTGGAAGAGAGGAGCAGAGTATGTTTGAAAGCGTAGCAGGATCTCCGGATATCGGAATTGATTTAGGAACTGCCAGCATTCTTGTATATATCAGAGGCAAGGGTGTTGTTTTAAAAGAGCCGTCTGTAGTGGCGTTCGATAGAGACACAAATAAGATCAAAGCAATTGGGGAAGAGGCAAGACTGATGCTTGGAAGAACTCCGGGAAATATCATTGCAGTCAGACCGCTTCGTCAGGGTGTGATCTCAGACTATACAGTAACTGAAAAGATGCTGAAGCATTTTATTCAGAAAGCAGTCGGTAAAAAAAGCTTCAGAAAACCAAGGATCGCAGTTTGTGTACCGAGTGGTGTTACAGAAGTGGAAAAGAAGGCCGTAGAAGATGCAACTTATCAGGCAGGTGCAAGAGAAGTTGCCATTATCGAAGAACCGATCGCAGCAGCTATCGGTGCCGGTATTGATATTGCAAGACCATGCGGTAATATGATCGTAGATATCGGTGGCGGTACGACAGATATCGCTGTAATTTCTCTGGGGGGAACGGTTGTAAGCACTTCTATTAAGACTGCCGGAGATGATTTTGATGAAGCCATCGTTCGTTTTATGCGTAAGAAACATAATCTTCTGATCGGTGAAAGAACAGCAGAAGATATTAAGATCAAAGTAGGTACCTGCTATCCGAAGGAAACCGTAGATACATTAGATGTCCGCGGACGTAATCTGGTGACAGGACTTCCAAAGACCGTAACTGTGACATCTACAGAGACAGAAGAAGCGTTAAAAGAGACGACTTCCCAGATCGTAGAAGCTGTTCACAGCGTACTGGAAAAAACACCGCCTGAACTTGCGGCAGATATCGCAGATCGTGGTATCGTTCTGACAGGAGGCGGAAGCCTGATCCGTGGTCTTGATGAACTGATCGAATCAAAGACAGGCATCAATACGATGGTAGCAGAAGATCCGATGACTTGTGTAGCGATCGGAACCGGTAAATATGTCGAAATGTTATCCGGTAAAGTTGTAGAATAACAAAGATAAAAGTTTGAAAATGTTTGGGGGCATGACAGTAGGTTGTGCCCCTTTATGCGTATAAGGGGGATTTATGGAAGGATATGTAGAACACATTATCTTTCGGAATGCTGAAAATGGTTATACCGTATTTGAATTGGCAGGCGGAGAAGAAGAGATGACCTGTACAGGGGTATTCGGTTATCTCAACGAAGGTGATTTTGTCAGTCTGGAAGGAAAGATCGTGGAGCATCCGATGTATGGAACCCAGATGCAGGTGTCTTCCTATGAACTGAAACCGCCGGAAGATGTGGTGGCGATCCAGCGTTATCTTGGGAGCGGAGCCATCAAAGGGATCGGAGAGACCATGGCTGGCAGGATCGTAAAAAAATTTGGTGCAGATACGTTCCGCATTATGGAAGAAGAACCGGAAAGACTGGCTGAGATCAAAGGCATCAGTGAAAGAAAAGCAAGAGAGATCGCTGTGCAGGTTGAAGAAAAAAGAGAACTGCGTCAGGCGATGCTGTTTTTAACAAAATATGGGATCAGCAACAGTCTTGCCGTTAAGATCTATGGAAAATACGGACAGAATCTGTATTCCGTCATGCAGGAAAATCCGTACCGGCTTGCAGAAGACATTTCCGGTGTGGGATTTAAGATTGCAGATGAAATTGCCGGAAGGATCGGGATCCAGACGGATTCCGACTATCGTATCCGGAGCGGACTTTTGTACGTTCTGCTTCTGGCAGTGGGAGAGGGGCATACGTATCTTCCGAGAGAAGAATTGATCCGAAGAGGAACCGAACTTCTGAATGTAGATGAAAGTGTTTTGGAGATCCAGCTTGGAAATCTCTGTATCGAGCGAAAGCTGGTGATCCGTCTTGATGAAGAGGAAGAACGGGTTTATGCGGCTTCTTATTATTACATGGAATTAAATACGGCGAAGATGCTTCATGATCTGAATGTTTCCTATGAATATGATGAACAGGGAGTTTTTCGCAGATTACATAAGATCGAAGAAAATGCAGGAATGGAATTAGACGAGCTTCAGAGAAATGCCGTGATCGAAGCACTTCGAAACGGAGTATTTTTACTGACAGGCGGTCCGGGAACCGGAAAGACGACGACCATCAATGCCATGATCCGTTTTTTTGAAAGTGAAGGTCTGGATATCATGCTGGCGGCACCGACGGGGCGTGCGGCAAAGCGTATGACGGAAACGACCGGTTATGAGGCAAGTACGATTCACCGTCTGCTGGAACTGATGGGAGGACCGGAAGAAGGAGAACGAGGAAGTTTTCAAAGGAATGAAGAAAATCCACTGGAAACAGATGTGATCATCATTGATGAAATGTCCATGGTAGATCTTCCATTATTTCATGCACTGCTAAAAGCAGTGATGGTAGGAACCCGTCTGATCTTAGTTGGAGATAAGGATCAGCTGCCGAGTGTCGGGGCAGGTTCGGTGCTGAAGGATCTGCTTGCATCGGAACGTTTCCAGACGGTCATGCTTACCAAGATCTTCCGTCAGGCAGGAGAGAGTGACATTGTCGTAAATGCACATAAGATCAACAAAGGCGAACGGGTAATTTTGGATAATAAATCGATGGATTTCTTTTTCTTAAAACGACAGGATCCGAATGTGATCATCAGTGTGCTGCTGACGCTGATCCAGAAAAAACTGCCAAAATTTGTAGAGGCTTCGCCATATGACATTCAGGTGCTGACACCGACGAGAAAAGGTCTTTTGGGAGTAGAAAGGCTGAACGGGATCTTACAGCAGTATCTGAATCCGCCGGATCCGCAGAAAAAAGAAAAAGAATTTTCCGGCACCATTTTCCGGGAAGGCGATAAAGTCATGCAGATCAAAAATAATTATCAGCTGGAATGGGAGATCAAAAACCGTTATGGTCTGCCGTTAGACAAAGGTACAGGGATCTTTAACGGGGATATGGGCATTATCAAAGAAATGAATCTTTATGCAGAAAATATGATCGTGGAATTTGATGATAAACGTCAGGTGGAATATTCTTTTAAACAGTTAGATGAACTGGAACTGGCATATGCCATTACGATCCACAAGTCTCAGGGAAGCGAATATCCGGCAGTAGTCATGCCGGTATGGCCGGGACCACGGATGCTGATGAACCGGAATCTGCTGTATACAGCAGTAACAAGAGCCAAACGGTGTGTAACGATGGTAGGAAGTGAAGATACGTTTTACCAGATGGCAGCAAATATTAATGAACAGACCAGATACAGCGGTCTGAAAGAACGTTTATGGGAATTTTAGAGATCCTTTATCCGGCAAGATGTCCGGTCTGTCACGGAGTGATCCGTGGGAAAGGGGAAATCTGTACCGGATGCCGTAAAAAACTGACGTATATCAGGGAACCGGTCTGTTTAAAATGCGGAAAAGAGCTGGAAAAGGCAGAGCAGGAATACTGTCGGGACTGTCAGAGATTTTCCCATAGTTATGATGCCGGAAGAGCTGTTTTTTCGTATGATGCAGTCATGAAACGTTCGATCACCATGTTTAAGTATCATAACAGACGGGAATATGCAAAATTTTATGCACAAGAGATGTCGGTGCACTGCCGAAAATTTATAGAACGGTGTGCTCCGGAGGTGATCCTTCCGGTGCCGGTTCATAAAATGAAAAAACGTCAGAGGGGATTTAATCAGGCAGAGCTGGTGGCGAAAGAACTGGGAAAACTGTTAAAGATCCCGGTGGATACAAACTATGTGATCCGCAAAGAGAATACGACTCCGCAAAAAGAACTGACCAGACAGCAGAGAAAGGCAAATCTGAAAAAGGCATTTGCCGTAACGCAGAAAGAAAGCACGTATCGACGCATTTTATTGATCGATGATATTTATACGACGGGTGCGACCATCGATGCGATCGCAGAGCTTTTGCGGGAAAATGGTGCAAAGAATCTGTTTTTTTTAACCATATGTGTTGGAAGAAACGACTGATTGTGGTACAATACACACGTGGAGTATACATAAATTTACCGATAAATGGAGTGGCTGTATGCTGAATGAAGAAAAAGTAAAATGTATGACAAAAGCTGCGGCGTATGAAAAAGGGCCGGAGAAAAAATATATCAAGATCGACAGTTATTTTCGCAGTGATTATCTGGGACTTCAGATGGTAAAATCTGCGTTTGCCTATACGGCGGCATTTGCGATCATTGCAGTACTTGCAATGGCAGATCAGGCAGAAGATATCCTTCTGAATGTCAGTCATGCAGCGTATCTGGAAGGCATGGCAAAGATTTTGATCGCACTCTATGCAGGAGGTCTGATCCTTTATGAAGCTGCGATCTATGCATATTATTCCGTCAGATATCAGAAGGCGAAAAAGAGTGTGAAGGGATTTCATTCCTGTTTGAGAGATATTCACAGATTTTATGAAACAGAAGGATCTGCGGAGGAAAAAAAGACCGATGAGGAGAAGACATTATGATGGCAACATTGCTGGAATTTAGACAGGTCATAAAAAGCTTTTATGCAAAATATGATATTTATATAAATCCGGTGCTGAAATTTATTCTGGCACTGGCAGGTTTTATGATGTTGGATGTAAAAATGGGATTTATGCTGCAGTTAAGAAGTCCGCTGATCGCAGCAGGTGCGGCATTGGTATGTGCGTTTTTACCGTTGAATGTGACGGTAGTGGCAGGCGGGATCATGATGCTTGCCCATGCATATGCACTTTCTTTGGAAGCATGTGCAGTCACTGCCGGAATTTTTGCAGTGATGTATCTGTTGTATTTCAGAGTCAGTTCCGGTATGGGAGTGTTGCTGCTGCTTACACCGCTTTGTTTCTGGATGGGCATTCCGTATGTGATCCCACTGTTAGGGGGACTGCTGTTTGGACCGGCAGCCGCGATTCCGGCAGGATTTGGAACCATCGTTTATTATCTGATCCAGTATATGAGTCAGAATTCGATCAGCCTTGGAAATGGCAAACCGGAGAGCGGAGGCATTAAAGTTGCATCTTTGATCGACAGCCTGTTTACAAATAAAGAAATGTTTCTTTGCGTGGCAGCGATCATGCTGACCGTGCTGATCGTTTATTTTATCAGACGGTTATCCGTGGATCATTCATGGGAACTTGCAGTCGGCATCGGTGCAGTGGTCAATGTGGTCATTCATCTGGCAGGGGCGTTGCTTCCGGGAGTCAGTGTTTCGATCATTCCGCTTCTGGTCGGCAGTGTGGTATCGGTTCTGATCACATTTTTTGTTAAATTTTTTGTATTCAGCATAGACTATACACGGACAGAACGGGTACAGTTTGAAGATGACGAATATTATTATTACGTGAAAGCGGTTCCGAAGAATGTCATTGCGGCACCGAAGAAAACGGTAAAAAAGATCGTGAGTCAGAAAAAACAGACAAAGCAGACAAAAACGATTAAAAAGATTGAGTCTTAAAGGTAACAGAAAGGCAGAAAAATGGTAAGAGTTCCCGATTTTTTTAGAAGTATAACTTCTTTACGGTTGTCAGATGTCGGCTGGTCAGACTTGGCAGAGGTCATCATTCTGGCATTTCTGATCTATCATATCATGCTGTGGATCAAAACGACCCGTGCGTGGGCACTGGTTAAAGGATTTGCAGTGATCATGGTATTTCTTTGTCTGGCAGTTATATGTGATATGGATACGATCCTGTGGATTGCCGCAAAGATCTTTAATATTGGTATTCTGGCGATCGTCATTGTATTTCAGCCGGAGCTTCGAAGAGCACTGGAGCAGCTGGGACAGAAGAATATCATTACGGAGATCTTAAGTATTGACGGCGGCCGGGAACAGGAAGAAGAATTTAATGAACATACCATCGATGCGATCGTAAAGGCATGTGTGGAAATGTCAAAGGTCAAGACAGGAGCATTGATCGTCATCGAAAATACCGTTCCTTTAGGAGAATATGAGCGTACAGGGATCACTCTCGATGCACAGGTTTCCAGTCAGCTTCTTCTAAATATTTTCGAACATAATACACCGCTCCACGATGGAGCATTGATCGTAAGAGGAAACAGGGCGGTATCGGCAACCTGTTATCTGCCGCTTTCGGATAATATGGAATTGTCCAAGGAGCTTGGAACAAGACACCGTGCAGCGGTAGGGATCAGTGAAGTCAGTGATGCCATGACGGTGATCGTTTCGGAAGAGACCGGAGCGATCTCCATAACGCAGCACAGTGCATTGATGAGAAATGTTACAGTAGAAGAACTTCGAACACAGCTTCAGTCATTATTAAATAAACCGGCAGAAAGCAAACGGTTCAAATTATGGAAAGGAAGGGAAAAAGATGAAGAAGTTAAAAATAGCTGATAATCTTTTTTTGAAGCTCCTTTCACTGGTCATTGCCATTATTTTATGGATCGTTGTGGTGATCATTAGTGATGCAGAAGCGACAGATTCGTATTCGATCGAAGTGGCATTGAAAAATACGAATGTTGTAACAGAAAACGGAAAAGTTTTCTGGGTGGAAGATGGCAGCAACATGGTAAAGCTGACGGTACGTGCCAGACGTTCTGTGCTGGATGATCTGAAAGAATCAGATTTTGTGCTGACGGCTGATATGGAAAAAGATCTAAGATATGATAATCTGATCGGAATCCGTGTAGAATGTAAAAATAAAAACATTGATGTCGAAGAGGATGTTTCTCTTAGCCGCAGCAATGTGAAGGTCAGTATCGAAGATTCTGCGACAGAGCAGTTTCCGGTCTATGTAAGCTATACAGGTACCGTTAATGACGGTATGGTAGTAGGAAGTATGGTTCCGGAACAGACGATCATCAAAGTTACCGGACCGGTTTCTATCGTGGAAAGGATCAAAGAAGTCAAAGCAGTGGTAGATGTGACCGGACTTCCGGCAACCGCAGTGCAGACCTGTTCTTTGAAATTATATGATGCGGAAGGAGATCCGATCGATACAACGTACCTGAATTATGTAGGGAAAAATGATGGGATCGATGTGACGGTATCCATGCTGAATACAAAAATGATCCCGTTGGTATTCGAATATTCCGGAACTCCGGCAGAAGGCTATGAAGTCACGCAGATCAGCTGGAAACCGGAACTGATCGAGGTTGCCGGAAATTCAGAAGTGCTTTCGTCACTGAAAAGTTTACAGATTCCGGCAGAAGTTGTTTCCGTAAACGAATGTGAAGAAGAATTACAGCTGATCGTAGATATTACGGAATATCTTCCTTCAGGAGTTGTCCTGAAAGATGAAACGAGTGCTTCGGTCATGGTGATCGTAGAGATAGAAAAAAAGGAGTCGGAAGAAACGACTGATAAAAAGAACGGCTCAGAAAAGGAGAATGAAAAAAATGACAAAACAAAAAGTAAACGTTAAAAATCAGACAGGACTTCATTTAAGACCGGCAGGGATCCTCTGCAAAACGGCAATGCTTTACAAATCCCATATTACACTGATCCATGGGGATGTTACAGCGAATGCAAAAAGTGTACTTAGCGTATTAGGTTCCGGTGTAAAAGCAGGCGATGATATTGAGATCATGTGTGAAGGTGAAGATGAACAGGAAGCATTAAAAGCAATGGTGGAACTGTTTGCTTCCGGATTGGAATAACAACATGCAGGAGTTATTAAAAAAATATAGGAAATATGCACTTGGTGCATATTTCCTTCTCTGCGTTTTTTACGGTATCATAAAACTTCTGATACCGGTAGAAACTACGGTAGGAGAAGGGCTGCAGGATCTTGGCCGCCGCCAGATCGTAGAACGGACTGCCTATCTGAATGAAGGAGACAAGATTTCATTTACTTTGCCGGTAGAGTCGAAGGTTTTGACTTCTATTGGCTTTTATTTAAATACCGATGAACTGGTTTTAGACGGAAAATTAAATATCCGTGCGATGGATCTTCAGACGAAAGAGATCATAGCAGAAAACAGTCTGCTTTTAGAAGAGATTGAAGTGGATCAGTTCGTGCAGATTTCTGTGGATCATTATCAAGAGGGGACATTGCTGGTAGAACTGACAGTGGAAGACTGCGAACAGGGACCGAGATTCTGGCTCAATTCTACGACACAGACAGAAGCAGAAAGTACTTATAATGGAAAAACACTGAAATATCCATTGGTTTATAATGCAGGTTTTTCTGTAAAGACGAGAAATGTCAAAGATGCAGTCGTAAAAACATTGATCGCCATGCTTTTTGGTCTGCTGCTGCTTTTGGTAACAGGAGAGAAAAAACAGGAAAAAGTACAGAAAAGTACCAAGAATCTTACAAAAGTCAAAGCTTTTTATCAAAAATACCGGACAGTTCTGGGCGGCTTTTTGGTAGCAGGGCTGATCGGTCTGCTGTTTTTTTATGTCTATGACACACAGATCCGCATCGTTATGAATACAACAGAGCGAAAACAGCTGATCACGGCATCAGAACCGGAGGTACTGCTGTTTTCTGAGTCAGAAGAAGAAATCCTTCAGCTGATCCGGTGTGAAGAAGAAACGCTGACAGGGCTTGGCGTACAGCTGTATGTACCGGAAGAGGCTGAACTGGCAGGAATGCTTTCCGGAACGGTAACGGATCTTTCAACGGGAGAAATTTTAAGTGAAAATGTGCTGGATATGACGACAGCCATTGATGGAGAATATATGAATTTTCTCTTCGTGCATGAAGTGAAAGATACCAAAGGACATACATTTGAGATCCGTCTGACACCTTCTGAAGAATTAAAGAAAACAGAATTGGGACTTTATATTTCCGAAGATGGAGAGCTGCTGACACAGGCACATCAGTATTTTCATATTTTTCTGAAAAAATATTTCTTTTATATGTTTGTGGCGGTAGAACTGTTTGCAATGATCTTATATTGGATGATCTTTGTGAAGAAATGCCGGATTGAAACCAATGTGCTGGTATCGATCCTGCTTTTGGGATTAGTTTATAATTTCCTGCTGCTTCCATATATGTCACCGGATGAACGCACTCATATCGATATGACGTATCGTTACAGCAATGAACTTTTGGGTGTTGACAGTACTGGAAGTGAGATCACCATCGTAAAACGTATGGATGATACAAAACTGGAACTTTTAGAAAGTCCGGAGCTGTCAAATTATTATCTGGTATATCATCATCTTTTTGAAAAAGTACAGGATGACAGTCTGGTAGTGACCAATGCAACGACCAATACGTATGCACCGATGTTTGTATATTTTCCGGCAGTCCTTGGAATGTCTGCTGCCAGACTTCTGGGATTTGGAACAATTCCGATGTTACTGTTTGCAAGATGGTGTAATCTGGCATTTTTTGCACTTTGTATCTGGTGGTGCATGAAAAAACTTCCGTTTGGAAAGATGCCTCTGGCAGTCATTGCATTGTTTCCGATGACACTTCAGCAGTGTAATTCTTTTTCTTATGATGCAGTGATCACCAGTATCCTGTTTTTATTTAGTACGTACATTATCTGTATGACTTACGAAGAAAAAGAACTGAAAGCTTCTGATGCAGTTGTTACAGCAGTTTTAAGTGCCTTGCTGGTTTATGGAAAAAGCGGTGTTTATCTGCCGGTCTGTCTGGCGGTTCTTCTCATTCCGTCTGAAAAATTCGGAAAGATATGGAAAAAATATGCTGCGGCAGGTGCCTGTATGGGAATTGCTCTGTTAAGTTATATTAACAGAAATTCCGGTACGGTAACACAGGTGCTTTCTACGACGGCTGAAACCAGTGCAGTGGGAAGTACGGCAGGAAATGCTGTTTCCATGGGGTATACCGTAGGATATTTTTTGCAGAATCCATGGAAACTGCTCCAGATGCTTGCAAATACCGCAGCAGATAAGACAGAATTTTATTTAGAATCGATCGTAGGACAGAAAATGGGCTGGATCGAAGTGGAAATTTCCAGAGTTGTGGTCATTGCATTCCTCATTCTGTTTTTCGTTTCGATGCTGAAAGTACGTGGTGAAAAACAGTATGTGACAGGCGGACAGAAATGGTGGATCTCCATCGTATGTCTGATGAGTGTGGGGATGATCCTGATGGGAATGCTTTTGACATGGACACCTTTTGGACATGTTTCGATCGAAGGTGTTCAGGGAAGATATTTTACACCGTTGCTCCTGCTGGCAAGTCTGCTTGGAAGAAATCATACGGTATTACTGAATAAAAACAAAGATCAGGGAATTCTCTGTACCGGTCTGATATTACAGCTTTTGACGGTGATCTATCTGATCAAAGCACTGATCATCATCGCATAGAGTTTCATAAGGAGAACATATTTTGGATAAAAAACGATTAGTGATCAATATGACAGCACAGCTGACGGCGTTTGTAGTGAATCTGGGGATCAGTTTTGTACTGACACCGATCGTAGACCGCATGATCCCGGACAGCTATGGATTTTTAAATATTGCCAATCAGTTTGTGCAGTGGGCACAGGTGGTCGTATCAGCGTTAAATACACTGGCAAGCCGTTATATTACGATCCACCTGCACAAAGGGGAAGAACAGGAAGCAAGTGAATATTTTTCTTCTGTATTTTTTGCAAATCTGTTTATGGCGGCAGTCTTTCTCGTTCCGGCAGTTGTTGTCATCGTATTTATTAACAGGATCTTCCAGATTTCACCGGGGATCGTGACAGACATTCAGGTTCTGTGGGCATTTGTATTTTTGAATTTCTTTATCAGCATCATCACTTCGGTGTTTAGTACAAGTACCTACAGTACGAACCGTCTGGAATTAAGTTCCATGGCAACCATCGTGACAGAACTTGTAAGACTTGCAGTTTTATATGTTGCATATCGCTTTTTTACACCGTATCTTTTTTACATAGGAGTTGCATCAGTGGTCAGTACGACATTGACCGCTGCGGCAAATGCAGGATTTACGAAAAAACTGCTGCCGGGAATTAAGATCAAGGTTCAAAATTTCCGTATGGATAAGGTAAAAGAGCTGGTATCTTTAGGGGCATGGAATTCCGTAACCCGTTTAGGACAGATGCTCCTTGACGGTTTAGATACCATGATCGCCAATATTTTTATCAACGAAGCAGCAATGACAACGCTTTCGCTGGCAAAAGTGGTACCGACAACACTTTCCAGTCTGATGGGAACGATGGTCGGTGTTTTTGCACCGAGCATTACCATTGCTTATGCCAAAGGGGATAAAAAAGAGCTGATGGATGCATTAAAAAGTGCGAACAGGATCATGATCTTTATGATGAGTATCCCGATTGCATTTGTAACGGCATATGGCGATAAATTTTTTGGTCTCTGGCTTTCGTATAAAGATGCAGCAGAGGTTACAGAGATTTATCATCTGTCGGTGCTGTCCATGGGTGTTTTATTTGTCAGTGCCAGCATTCAGGTGCTTTATCAGGTATTTATCATTACAAAAAAGATCAAATTAAATTCGATCGTAGTCGTTGCCAGCGGTGTGATCACGACGGCAGTTGTATTTATCCTGTTACAGACAACGGATCTTGGACTGTATGCCATTGCCGGAGTCAGTGTTGTGGTAGGACTGATCAGAAATATGGTATTTACTCCGCTTTATGCGGCAAAATGCCTGAACGTGAAATGGACAACCTTTTACAGTGATATTTTTATGGGACTGGCATCGATCGGAGTGATCACTGTTGTGGCAATGTGCAGTAAACTGGTTCTTCCGATGGAAAGCTGGACTACATTTTTTGCTTCCGGCATTCTGATGGGCTGTGTGGCACTGGTTTTGAACTTTTTCATTGTTCTTCGAAAAAGTGAACGGCAGATGGTGCTTGAAAAGATTCATGGAATGCTGCATCGTTAGGAGAAGGATATGATGGAAATATACTGGCGGGTGTTCTTATCCCTGCCGAAAGTTTTATGGTGGAAAATAAGATATATGGGGAAATGTACGCTTCCGATGATACAGGCATTTGGAAGACATACGGAGCTGCATCTGAAAAATGGCCGGGTCAGCTTTGGAAAAGAGCAGATCACCAGAGGAGATGCGGTATTTCGGGTGGAAGGCGGCGAACTGACCATCGGGGATAAATGCTTTTTTAACCGCAATGTCAGCATTACCTGTAAAAAGAAGATTACGATCGGGGATCGCTGTCAGATCGCCAATAATGTGGTGATCGTGGATCATGATCATGCCGGAAGTGAAAACTGGGGAAGTTATATTGAAGATCCGGTGATCATAGGAAATGATGTGTGGATCGGAGCCGGAGCAGTGATCTTACGCGGAACAGTGATCGGAGACAGGGCAGTGATCGGAGCCGGCAGCATCGTAAAAGGCGAAGTTCCGGCAGGCGTGGTATTTTATCAGAAAAGGGAGAATCAAATCAAAGAATGATCAGTATTGTTGTACCGGTATATAAAAGTGAAAAAACTTTGGGAAAATGTCTGGAAAGTCTGCTGGCACAGACCTATCAGG
Source organism: uncultured Lachnoclostridium sp. (assembly GCA_964634715.1). Lineage (GTDB taxonomy): Bacteria > Bacillota > Clostridia > Lachnospirales > Lachnospiraceae > HGM12587. The sequence goes on from CAZWLV010000004.1 coordinate 23,551, forward strand.
AAATCGAGATCATCTGTGTCGTAGATGGTTCACCGGATCGCTGTGGCGAGATCTGTGATGAATATGCCCAAAAAGATCACCGGATCAGAGTGATCAAAAGGGAAAACGGCGGGGTTTCTTCTGCGAGAAATCGTGGAATAGAAGAAGCTTCCGGCAGCTATCTGATGTTTGTAGACAGTGATGATAGGGTAAACGTGGATTATTGTGAAAAAATGTGGAAAGAACAGCAAAAAACGGGAGCAGATCTTGTGATTTGTGGATTTCATCACTGGTATGTCGGCAGAGATGTGGAAAAATGTCCGGAACATCCGGGTGTTTATGAGATGGATTCTTTCGGTGATGATTTTCTAAAATTGTATCAGACCGGTTTTTTAAATATGCCTTGGAATAAACTTTTCCGCAGAGAGCTGGCAGGAAGATTTGATACTTCCCTCAGTCTGGGAGAAGACCTTCTGTTTAATCTGGATTATCTGAAAAAATGTCAGAAAACAGCAGTTCTTTCGGAATGCCTGATCCATTATATTCAGGATGAGAATGGAAATACGCTTTCTACGAAAAAAAGAAAAGATAAGTTCGAAATTGCTTTGAAGGTTCGTGATGGTGTGCAGTCTTATTATGAAAGTCTTACCGGAGACGAGAAATTACATCCGGTCATTGCCGGAAAATTTGTAATGGAATTTTTGGATGATTGTGAAAAACTTCCTTTTGACAGGGAAATGCCGAAAAAAGAAAAACTGCAGATGATCAGAAATCTTTCAGAAAATCAGGAATTTAGAAAGGCAGACAAGATTGCAGAGCTGACGGTACCGGATCACAAGATCCTTCGGTGGTGTTTTGAGCATGGAATGTGGAGAATGATCTATCCGCTCTGCGTTCTTAGAAAATATGTGGTAATGGCTGCGAGGTGTTTATGGAAGCATTGATCAGTGTGATCATACCGGTGTATAAGGTAGAAGATTACTTAAAACGATGTGTGGATTCGGTTCTGGCACAGACCTATCAGAATATGGAGATCATTTTGGTAGATGACGGTTCACCGGACAGATGTCCGAAACTGTGCGATGAATATGCAGAAAAATATGAAAAGATCCGGGTGATCCATCAGGAAAACAGAGGACTTTCCGGAGCCAGAAATGCAGGAATTGATGCGGCAAAGGGAGAATATCTTGCATTTGTAGACAGTGATGATCTCTGGTCGCCGTATTTTTTAGAAAGGCTTTATCGTGCCATCACAGAAAATGATGCAGAGATCAGTCAGTGCCGGTGGGAATATATGCATGGTGATACCCTGATCGAAGCCTATGATCCGTATGCACCAGAACAATGTTTTTCCGGAAGGGAAATGCTTGCTAATCTTTATGTCCAGACCGGAGCTTACTATGTGGTCGCATGGAATAAGCTGTACAAACGGACTCTTTTTGAAACGATCCGTTATCCGGAAGGTAAGATTCATGAAGATGAAGCGACAACCTACCGTTTGTTTGATCTGGCAGAAAAATGTGTCGTTGTAGATAATGCATTATACGGATATTATGTGGGAAGCGGCGGAACGAGTATTACGAGAAATGGATTTCAATTAAAAAAACTGGACTGGTGTCAGGCAAACCGGGAACGGGTTGCGTATTTTATCGAAAAAGATTATCGGGATCTGATCGTTCCGGCAATGAAAGCCTGCAACGATGGAAGCATTGATCTATATTTTAAATGCAGGGATTTTTGTCCGGAGGCGAAAAGTGAGCTGGCAAAGATCCGGACAGACGTAAAGAAAAGTTTGAAGATCGTGAAAAAATACGGAAAATTCCCATTAAAGACAAGGATTGGATATGGACTGTTCGTAACCGTTCCGGGGATTTACCGGAAACTGTTAGGACATGTAGCAGATCTGTCTCAGGTAGAAAAATATTCGTAGGTTTAAAATCATAAGTGGGAACTTTTTGCTAGTTCATTTATGGAGAGAGAAAAAAACGCATGTTTTCCTGCAGATTTGATATGTATCGCGAGAAAAATTCGCAGCACGTGTTTTTTAAAGTTTCTGAATGGATGATTGGATAAAAAGGGAAGGAAGTGTGGAGTGGCACCTTCTTATTTCCTTACGGAGAGGAATTGAAATAATGAAGAGAAATGTATCGCTGGAAGAGATTTCTGACGGCAGATTATATACAGCCAATGATATGGTAAAAGCAGATTGTGGTGATTGTGAAGGCTGTTCTGCCTGCTGTCACGGAATGGGGGAATCGATCGTTTTAGATCCGTTAGACATTTACCGTCTGACAACGAATCTGGAAATGAGCTTTGAAGCTCTCTTAAGTCAGTATATAGAATTAAATGTCGTAGACGGGATCATCCTGCCGAATCTGAAAATGTCAGGGGAAAAGGAAGCATGTGGATTTTTGGACAGCAATGGAAGATGCAGTATCCACGCTCACAGACCGGGGATCTGCCGTCTTTTTCCGTTGGGAAGATATTATGAAGAGAATGGATTCCGGTATTTTTTGCAGACACATGAATGTAAAAAGGAAAACCGTACAAAAGTGAAAGTGAAGAAATGGCTGGATACGCCAAATCTGAAACAGTATGAAAATTTCGTAAATGACTGGCATCAGTTTTTGATGAAAATGGAAGAACGTGCGATGAATGCAGATGATAATACGGCAAAGCAGATCAGCATGTTTCTTCTGCAAAATTTTTATATGACACCTTATGACCGTTCGGTGGATTTTTATGTGCAGTACGAAGAACGTATGCGGCAGGCCAAAAAGGTTTTTTAAGGCAAAAATATAGAAAGAGGATTTGATATGAAAAAGAATCGTAAGAGAAGTTTGCAGATAATCGTACTGATTTTGCTGGTGATCGGAATCATATATCTTGCATTTGGCAGTAATGATGATGCGGAATATGTAAATTATGCGGAATTTTATGAGTCTGTGGAAACTCAGGAGATTACAAAGGTGATTCTTGAGTCTGACCGTGTAGAGTTTCAGAAAAATGATGGAGACACCCTCTATTATACCGATGATCCGGAAGCAGAAGATTTTAAAGAACGGCTTTTACTGGCTGGAATCAAAGTAGAAAATCATCAGTCAGAAGAAGATCCGCTGATGTATGTGCTGGATATTGCATTTTATGTGATCTTTTTAGGGGCAGTGTGGATCGGTTCCAGTAAAGCAGTACAGGCATATAAGAGCAGTTTTCAGGTAGTGCGTCATACAGGTACCAGATTTTCAGATATTGCCGGCATGGAACAGTTAAAGCAGGAAATGACTTATGCTGTGGATATTTTGAAAAATCCGGAGAAATATCAAAAACAGGGAATCCGGCCGACAAAAGGGATCATTTTAGAAGGACCTCCGGGAAATGGGAAGACTTTATTTGCAAAAGCTCTGGCAGAAGAAGCAGGGGTGAATTTTATTGCAACAAAAGGTGCAGATTTTCAAAGTGCACTCATGTCCATGGGACCAAGAAAGATCAAACAGCTCTTTAAAAAAGCAAAAAAATACAGACCATGCATTATTTTTATCGATGAATTTGATGGGATCGGAGAGCGGAGAAATTATGCCGGCTCCGGAATCGATAAAGAAAATAACCGTATCATTACGGCTATGTTAAACGAAATGGACGGTTTCGAAGGCGGAAATGGTGTATTGGTGATTGCAGCGACCAATTCCTATCAGTCTTTGGATGCAGCCTTGATCCGTCCGGGACGTTTTGACCTGAAATATACAGTAGGAAATCCGGATCAGAAAACAAGAATCCAGCTGGTGGAAATGTATACGGCAGGAAAGAGAATATCAGAAGATCTGAATGCAGAAAAATTAGCACAAATTTTTGAAGGAATGAGCTGTTCCGGAATCGAAACAGTATTAAATGAAGCCTCTGTAACAGCGATGGTTCAGGGAAAAGAGATCATCGATCTGGAATGTATTTTGGAATCGAAGAGAAAGATGAATCTGTAAAGGTTTCTTTTTGTGTTTGCAGACATATTATGAAATGTTTTTGAAGAACCATTGGAAAGGAAGATGGAAATGAAGAAAACAGTAGATAAACGTCCGACTATGGCAGAATGGCCGGTTAAAATTTGGAAAATAGAAGAAATACCGGAAATATTTAAAGAACAGACAGAAAAAGTTTTGAATGGATCATTTGATGAATATAATCTTGTATATTCTCCGGCTCGTCCTACTGCACCGGAATCTTTTGAATATTTGTTTGGATACGAAAAAGAAACATTGTTTTATCTAGGAAACTATGCAGATGAGATAAAAATGATGAAGCTGAGACGCGATCAGATTTTACAGGTAAATACCAAACGGGAACTACTGAATGCAAATATTAGTGTAAAATATTATGATGAAAAATCGGAAAGTATAAAAATGTTAGAATTTCCCTATGTTCCGACGGTATATTATCATTACGATCCGCTTTTAAACTGGCTTTTGGGAATGGAAACGGATTTTCAGCCATTTTGTATGGAACAAAAACATCCTCGTCCAAAGGCTTTATATGATGAAAGTATGGTAATGTATAATTACGCATTAGGAGCATATCGTCTTGGTGAAGAGATAAGGACTTATCAATATGAATCAAAACAGCATCGCAAAAAATGGATGCCGTGGAAAACAGTGCTGGAG
>CAZWLV010000005.1:0-14573 GCA_964634715.1 uncultured Lachnoclostridium sp.
GAACTAAACAGGACTCAGCTTAGGGGAATCAAAGGATTCCCCGTTTTGATGTTTCTAAGACCTATTGCAAAATAAATCAGATTAGGTATAATAACGGAAAAAAGAAATTTATTTGAAAAAATAGAAAATCAGTACAATACTGATCCTTTAAATTAGAAAATTACCAATATTTTAGGGGGAACTTATGGAAAAAAAGAAGCTGATCGAATTTAGAAATATTGTAAAAGGATTTGATGGAACGCTCATCTTAAAAGGAGTAAATCTGGATATTTATGAAAAGGAGTTTGTGACGTTATTAGGTCCTTCCGGCTGTGGGAAAACGACGCTTCTTCGAATCTTAGGGGGATTTTTGGATGCAGATGAAGGCAGTGTGATGTTTGACGGAGAAGAGATCAGTCAAAAACCGCCTTACGAAAGAGAATTAAATACCGTATTCCAGAAATACGCATTATTTCCGCATCTGAACGTATATGAAAATATTGCTTTCGGGCTTCATATTAAGAAAATGAGTAAAGACGTAATTGACCAGAAGGTTATGAAAATGTTAAAACTCATTGGTCTGGAAGGTTATGAAAAGAAAAATGTAACCTTATTATCCGGCGGACAGCAGCAGCGAGTTGCCATTGCACGTGCTCTGGTCAATGAACCGAAAGTACTTCTTTTAGATGAACCGTTGGCGGCACTGGATCTGAAGCTTCGTAAAGAAATGCAGTATGAGTTAAAGAGGATCCAGCAGGAAGTCGGCATCACGTTTATTTTTGTAACCCATGATCAGGAAGAAGCACTGACCATGTCTGATAAGATCGTCGTTATGAAAGGCGGCGAGATCCAGCAGGTAGGAACACCGGAAGAAATCTATAATGAGCCGGCAAACTGCTATGTAGCGAAATTTATCGGGGAAAGCAATATCCTTCCGGCAGTGATGGTAGATGATTATAAAGTACGTTTTGATGATATTACCTTTGATTGTGTGGACTTTGGATTTAAAAAAGATGAAAAAGTAGATGTAGTCATCCGACCGGAAGATATCGATATCGTGGATGTGAAAGACGGAAAGATGACCGGAGAAGTATTGAGTACCTTATTTAAAGGGGTTCATTATGAGATCATCGTTGAGACCGTTCCGGGTACGACCGTCAGTGTCAATATGCATGTGATCCGTAACCATGATGTGACCAGCGAAGACGGAAGAGAAAAGATCAGTGCCAATGATTTTTATGTGGATATCGAAGATGTGAAAAATCTGGATGATAAGGAGATCATTGCACTGTCTAATGCACAGGCATGGGATCCGGAAACAGACGAATATACTTCCATTGCGAAGGTTGTCTATGAAATTCAGGAAGAAGTCGGCCGTTATCCGGTTGCCTTTTATACCGCAGGCGGAACCTGTATTGAGAAAAACATTTTTGTAGTCAATCAGCCGTTCGTGAAAAATGAAAAGGCAAATGAAGCCATTATGGCATTTAACTTCTTTAAGACGGTAGATGAGATCTTAGAGTCACAGGCACTGGATACGGATATCAAAACATGGGCAAATGCACAGGGCTGGAAGTTAAGTGATGAAAATCAGAGCATTGATATCAGTGTTGATTATGACTTTGATCCGGAAGATGTAAAAGAGGGTGTTTATAAAGTGACATTCTCAACAACGGGACGGGAATTTAAGATCCATACGACGGATTATTCCGCAGTCGGTGAAGAAGTCGGTCTGACGTTCTTCCCGGAAGATATTCATGTTATGTCAAGGGTGGTATTTGAATAATGAAAAAATTTTCACAGTTAGCGCTCCCGTATATTGTGTGGGCGGCAATGATGCTGGTGCTTCCGATGCTGCTCATTGCGATGTATTCTTTTATGCAGCAGGGAAATGCGATCATTTCCTTCTCTTTTACGCTGGAGCATTATAAAAAGTTTTTTACGGATCCGGATTTTCTTCTTGTTTTGTGGAGATCTTTGGTCATTGCTTTAAAGACGACGGTGATCTGCCTTTTGATCGGCTATCCGGCTGCGTATTTTATCTCACGATGTAAAGAAAGTGTACAGAGCCTTCTGGTTTTGTGCATTACACTGCCGACATGGATCAATGCACTGGTAAGAACTTATGCATGGATCGGTATTTTAAGTGAAGGCGGGATCATTCAGACCGTTTTGGGTATTTTTGGTATGGAAAATGTCGAGCTTTTGTATACGGAAGGTGCCGTTCTTCTGGGAATGGTATATAATTTCCTGCCATTTATGATCTTACAGATCAATACGTCACTTTGCAAAATGGATCATTCTCTTTTGGAAGCAAGTGCGGATCTTGGAGCAAATAAAGCCCAGACATTTCGCAGGGTAACACTGCCGTTGTCTTTGCCGGGAGTCATTAATGGGATCACACTGGTATTTTTACCGGCAGTCAGTTCCTTCTTTATCCCGAAACTTCTCGGAGGCGGACAGTATTTCCTGATCGGTAATCTGATCGAAAATCAGTTTATCACTGCCGGAGAATGGAATTTCGGAAGTGCCATTTCGATGATCATGGCGATCGTTATGATGCTGATGATGATGGCAGTACGCAACATTGAAAAGAAAAATAACGGTGGGAAGGAGGAGCGTTAAGTACCATGAAAAAAGAAAAAAATACGTTTGGCAAAATCCTGATGGTGCTGCTCGTACTCTTCTTTTATGCACCGATCCTGTATATGATCATATTTTCCTTTAATGAAGGAAAATCGCTGACACATTTTACCGGATTTTCCCTTCGCTGGTATCAGCATATGCTGGATTCCAGAGATATGATGGAAGCACTTTATACGACATTCAGCGTAGCTCTTCTTGCAACTGCGATCTCTACTGTAGTAGGAACCGTTGCAGCCATCGGGTTAAGTAAGTCCAGAAAGATCGTCAGAGATGTCATGGATCAGATCAACAATCTGCCGATGATGAATCCGGAGATCGTAACGGCTATCGGTTTTATGCTCCTGTTCATTACGTTTAAGATTGAAAAAGGCTATACGACCATGCTTTTGGCACATATCGCTTTTTGTATTCCGTATGTGATGCTTTCGGTAATGCCGAAGGTACGTTCTCTGGATCCGAATCTTGCAGATGCAGCCATGGATCTTGGAGCGACACCGTTTCAGGCATTGACAAAGGTGATCGTGCCGCAGATCACACCGGGGATCGTATCCGGTGCCCTGATCGCATTTACGATGTCTGTTGATGATTTTATCATTTCCTATTTCGTAACGGGACAGGGTGTGAAGAATTTAAGTATCGTAGTTTATACGATGAGCAAGCGTGTGAATCCGAGTATCAATGCTGTTTCGACACTGGTAGTCGTGATCATTACCGTCGCATTGCTGGCGATCAATCTGATCCCGATGCTGGTAACAAAATATCAGGCAAAAGGCAAGAGTACGAAGAAAATCCTGATGGTTCCGGCAGCAGCAGTGGTCGTTCTTGTATTAGGACTGGCATTGATGAAAGGCGGGATCCGAAAAACTTCTCTTCCGTATGAAGGACAGACACTCCGTGTTTATAATACCGGGGAATACGTAGGAGAAAATCTCATTGAAAACTTTGAAGCACAGACCGGTGCGAAAGTGATCATGGATCTGTTTGATTCGAATGAACAGATGTATATCAAGATTGCCAACGGAGAATCTTATGATGTGGTGATCCCAAGTGATTATATGATCCAGAGACTGATTTCGGAAGATCTGCTGCAGCCGTTGGATGCAGAAAAGTTAAATGGTATGGAACTTTTGTCAGAAGATGTAAAAAATCTGTCTTATGATCCGGAAAATCAGTATTCCGTTCCGTATTTCTGGGGAACGGTAGGGATCATTTATGATAAGACCAAGGTTGATGAGAAAGAATTAGAAGAAAAAGGATTCAATATTTTCTTAGATGAAACATACAAAGGCGATATCTATCTTTATGATTCCGAAAGAGATTCTTTTATGATGGCATTAAAAGCACTCGGATATTCCATGAATACGGAAAATGAAGAGGAGCTTCAGGAAGCTTACAGATGGCTGGTACAGTGTGTAGAGACGATGAAACCGGAAATCGTAACAGATGAGATCATCGACAATATGGCACAGGGAAGAAAAGCAATGGGACTTGTGTATTCCGGTGATGCGGCTTATATCATGAGCGAAAATGAAAATATGGGATTTTATCTGCCAGAAGCAGGAACGAACATCTGGTGTGATGCCATGGTGATCCCGGCGAATGCGAAAAATACAGAGCTTGCCCATGAATTTATGAATTATGTATGTACGTATGAAGCTGCATATGATAATTCCAGTTATGTAGGATATACCTCTCCAAATCAGGAAGTTTTAGAAGAACTTTCCGGAGAAGGCGGAGATTATGAAGGGATCAATGCTTATCTGCCGAGAACAGATAATGAAGCTGACGAAGTATTTGAGTTCAATGCACAGACCAGAAAGATCATCAGCAATCTCTGGAGTAAAGTAAAAATTGCGGCAAGTAATGTGAATAAGTAACAAAAAAATATTGTGATTGACAGAAAATATGTGAAATGTTACCATGAAAATAAGTTCTGACACCGAAATTGCGATTGAGGTGAAAGACACAATTTACATGGAAGATTTGCACCTCAGGGCAAAGTCTACCCTGAAGTCAGGATTTTAATGGAGTTGCGTCGTCAGACGCAGCTCCTTTTAAATTTACGCGAGCAGAATACTGTGCTTATACAAGTATTTGATGACTGCAAAGCACTTATCACTGTATGGGAGGTTTTATGGAGACAAGAGTCGCTGTGATCAGCATTATCATTGAAAATCAACAATCAGTTCAGCCGATGAACGAGATCCTGCATCAGTACGGAGAATATATCATCGGAAGGATGGGAATTCCTTATCGTCAGAAGGGAATCAATATCATCAGTATTGCCATTGATGCACCGCAGGATGTGATCAGTGCATTATCCGGAAAGATCGGGCGACTAAAAGGAGTCAGTTCGAAGGCTGCGTATTCGAATGTAGGGGGAAAATCATGAAGACCATAAAAACAGGACATTTCGGTATCGGATGGAAAATGGTGCTGATCCTGCTTCCGATCCTTGTGGCCGTGACGGCACTGGGTATCGGGCGGTATCTGATCTCTCCGCAAGAAGTCCTGCAGGTGATCTTGGGAAAATTTACAGGAAACGTGAAGGTTTCTGATATGGCATATAAAACGGTCTGGAATCTGAGAGTTCCAAGGATTTTACTGGCACTTTTGGTAGGCGGTGGATTGTCAGCAGCAGGATGTGCATTTCAAAGCCTGTTTGCCAATCCTTTGGCGACACCGGATACGCTGGGGGTTGCCAGCGGAGCCAGTTTTGGGGCAGCACTTGGGATCTTATTAGGATTTGATCAGATTGGAATGCAGATCCTTTCTTTTCTTATGGGGATCGCAGCAGTGGCACTTACGTGGCTTGGCGGTTCCGGAAAAGGAAAGGGGCTTAGTTCCGTGGTGCTTTCCGGTATTATGATCGGTTCGCTGTTTAATGCACTGGTTTCTCTGGTGAAATATACCGCAGATGCAGAAACAAAGCTGCCGGCCATCACTTACTGGCTGATGGGAGGGTTAAACGGTACAGGATATCAAAGCCTGCTTTTTGGGGCACCGCCGATCATTTTGGGAATCCTCGTTCTCTTCTCTATCCGGTGGAGAATGAACCTGCTGCCGTTATCCGAAGAGGAAGCAAGATCTTCGGGAGTGAACATTGATCTGCTCCGGGCGGTGACGGTGATCTGTGCGACCATGATCACAGCTTCCTGTGTATCGATGTGCGGTCAGGTAGGCTGGGTAGGTCTTTTGATCCCGCATATGTGCCGTATGAAATTTGGAAGCAATCATTTATCCCTGCTTCCGGCATCAGTCAGTTTTGGAGCAGTATTTCTGGTTCTCGTTGATACTGCGGCAAGAACGGCAACCGCATCAGAAATACCGGTTTCTATCTTAACGGCGATCATCGGAGCACCATTTTTTATCATACTTATGCGAAAAAGCGGAGGTTGGCAGTTATGATACTTCGGGTAGAAAATGGCAGTTTTTATTATAAAAAAGACCAGCCCATCTTTGAAAATATGAATTTTCAGGTCAATGATGGAGAAATTCTGGCAATCCTTGGCCCTAACGGAGCAGGAAAGACGACATTGCTGCGATGCATTACAGGAATGCTGAAGTGGAAAACGGGCAGCGGATTTTTGGATAAGGAAGAAATCCGTACCATGAAACATCAGAAGCTGTGGAGTCAAATGGCCTACGTACCGCAGGCAAGAGCAGTATCTTCTGCCTATACGGGGATGGAAATGGTACTGCTTGGCAGAAGCAGCCGTCTGAACGTGTTTGAGGCACCGGGAAAAAAGGATATAGAGAAAGCCTTGGAAGTTTTGGATTTTCTTGGGATCCGTGATCTGGCAGAAAAAAAGTGTTCCCAGATCAGCGGCGGAGAACTTCAGATGCTTTTGATCGCAAAAGCACTCGTATCAGAGCCGAAGGTGCTGATCTTAGATGAACCGGAGTCTAATCTGGATTTTAAAAATCAGCTGATCGTTCTGGATACGATCAATAGTCTGGCAAAGCAGGGGATGACCTGCATCTTTAATACCCATTATCCGGCACATGCACTGCAGCGGGCACAAAAATCACTGCTTTTATGCAATGGCGGAGACTGTATTTTCGGAGAGACAGATCTGGTCGTTACAGAAGAAAATATCAGAAAAGCGTTTGGCGTGGATTCTGTTATCGGAGAGGTAAAAACGGAGGAAGGCAGTGTAAAAAGCGTGATTCCTTTGAAGATCATTTGATAGGGGGGGAGATGTTTGGAAAATCAGATGCTGATCGGAAAACTGCAACAGGAACATTCTTTGGAGCTAGAAGAATGGCAGCAGCTTTTTGAAACTTATACAGAGCAGGACGTTAATTATGCCATAGATCTGGCAAGAAAAATTTCTGTACAGCAGTTTGGCAAAAAGATCTATTTCCGTGGAATTATCGAATTTACGAATTTTTGCAAAAATGACTGTTATTATTGTGGGATCCGGAAAAGCAATCATCATTGTCAGAGGTATCGTCTGGAATCGGAAGAAATTCTGGATTGCTGCAGGGAAGGATATGAAAACGGTTTTCGTACCTTTGTCCTGCAGGGAGGAGAAGACGGCTGGTTTGACGATGAACGGATGTGCAAGATCATAAAAAAGATCAAGGAAAATTATCCTGATTGTGCGGTGACCTTATCTTTAGGTGAGAGAAGCAGGGAGTCTTATGAACGGTTAAAATGTGCCGGAGCTGACAGGTATCTGCTTCGTCATGAAACGGCAGATGAAGAACATTACCGGAAACTTCATCCGGAAAGGCAGACGTTGAAAAACAGGATGCGGTGTTTAAAAGATTTAAAAGAGCTTGGCTATCAGACCGGATGCGGCATCATGGTGGGAACGCCGGGACAGACTCCGGTAACTTTGGCAGAAGATATGAAATTTATGGAACGATTTGAGCCGGAAATGATCGGTATCGGTCCGTTTATCCCGCATCAGGAAACACCTTTGAAAGATGCTCCTCGTGGAGATGTGAAACTGACCTTGTTTGTTCTGGCACTTTGCAGGATCTTGTTTCCGAAAGTCCTGCTTCCTTCTACAACAGCACTTGGAACCGCAGAAGCAGACGGAAGAAAACAGGGTGTTTTGGCAGGCTGCAATGTCGTTATGCCAAATCTTTCTCCGGTGAGTGTGCGGAAAAACTATATGCTTTATGACAAAAAGGCAGGAACGGATCTTTCGGCAAAAGAAGGGATCCGGATCTTAAAAGAACAGATGCAGGAAATCGGCTACGAGGTTGTGATCGGGAGAGGAGATGCACGGAAATGATAAAGATAGCAGTTTATGGAAAAGGCGGGATTGGAAAATCGACGACAGTTTCTAATCTTTCAGCCGCATTTTGCGAAATGGGATTTAAAGTTATGCAGATCGGATGTGATCCTAAAGCGGATTCCACGATCAGTCTTCATGGAAAAGAGCAGATGACGACGGTACTGGATCTGATCCGGGAAAAGAAAAATGAATTTACGCTCGAAGAAATGGTTACGGAAGGTGCCGGAGGCGTGATCTGTGTAGAAGCAGGCGGTCCTGCACCGGGAGTTGGATGTGCCGGAAGGGGTATCATTGCAGCTTTGGAAAAGCTGGAAGAAAAAGGTGCTTATGAAGTGTATCAGCCGGATATCGTACTCTATGATGTACTTGGAGATGTGGTCTGCGGCGGTTTTTCCATGCCGATGAGAAACGGTTATGCAGATCAGGTGCTGATCGTGACTTCCGGAGAAAATATGGCACTTCATGCTGCTGCCAATATTGCCATGGCCATTGAAGGTTTTCGGGGAAGAGGGTATGCAAAGCTTGGAGGACTGATCTTAAACAGAAGAAATGTAAAAGATGAAGAAAAAAAGGTATCGGAGCTTGCAGAAGATCTGCATTCGAAGATCATAGGAACGCTGAATCGAAGTGAAACGGTTACGGATGCAGAAGAATTGAAAAAAACAGTCATGGAAGCATTTCCGGCCAGTGAGATGGCAGACGAATACCGGACACTGGCGAAAAAAGTGCTGGAAATCTGTGAGGTGAACGTATGTTAAAAAGGATTCATGCTCCCGAAGAACGAAAAGTTCAGGGGATTCCGATTGAAAAAGCGGTATTTCCGGCACCATTTGCTTCGGGATTAGAATACGCTTCTCCGGCAAGAGGAACATGGAATATTGTCCATACAGGAATGCTGATCCCGGAAGCACATGAGATCTTTGTCTGTGCAGCAAGCTGTCTTCGGGGTGTGGTACTGACTGCTGCGGAAATGCATGCACAGGAACGTTTTTCAACAGTTGAGATCAAAGAAGAAAATCTTCTGGAAGGCAATATGGAAGAACTGGTCATCGAAGGAGTCAGCGACATCATTGAGAAACTGCCAAAAAGACCGCCGGCAGTGCTGGTATATACAAGCTGTGTTCATCATTTTGCAGGATGTGACCTAAAGATGATCTATCGGGAATTGCGGTGCAGATTTCCGGAGATCGATTTTACGGACTGCTATATGAATCCGATCATGCGAAAGAGCGGTCTGACACCGGATCAGCTGATGCGGAGCCGTTTGTATTTCCTTTTAAAAGAGAGAAAAAAAGATCCAAAGGCAGTCGCCATCATCGGAAATGATCTTCCGACCAGAAATTCTGCGGAACTGCTTACCCTATTAAAGAGCAATGGATTTGTGATCCATGAGATCACTTCCTGCAAAACCTATGCAGAGTATCAGAAGATGGCAGAAAGCACGTATTATCTTTCTTATCATGCGGCAGCCGTTGCCGGAGGAGAAATGCTGGAAAAAAGGCTTGGAGGGAAACATTTGTATCTGTCGTTTTCCTTTGATGCCAAAGAGATCGAACAGGGATATCGAAACCTTGGAAATCTGCTAGACATCGAAATTCCGGATTTTTCGCAAAAACGCAGGGAATGTGAACAGGCACTCAAAGAGACGAAAGAACTGTTAAAAGAGATCCCGATCTGTATTGATTATACGTATTGTCCAAGACCGCTGGGACTTGCAAAAATGCTTTTGGATGCAGGATTTTGTGTGGAAAAAGTTTATATTGACAGTATCAGCGGAGAAGAAAAAGCAGATCTTTGTTATCTTCAGGAGCATTTTCCAAAACTGATGCTCTATCCGACGGTTCATGCCGGTATGCGTTTTATGCATCAAAAAGAAAAAAGTCAGGTGTTGGCGATCGGTCAGAAAGCGGCTTATTTTGAAAATACGGATCACTTTGTCAATGTTGTGGAAGGCGGCGGAATGCTTGGATATGATGCGATCCTGCATACGCTGGAGCTGATGCGAGAGGCTTATCTGACAGAAAAAGAGATGAGGGAGCTGATCCAGATCAAAGGAATGGGATGTGAGGGATGCATATGAAACAGACAGCAAGAATCATTTCAACTTATTCAGCAGATACGTTTGGCGTGTGTTCGGCATTATATGAGCTTGGCGGCATGGTGGTCATGCATGATGCTTCAGGCTGCAATTCGACCTATACGACACATGATGAACCACGCTGGTATGACATGGACAGTATGATCTATATTTCCGGGCTTTCAGAGATGGAAGCACTGATGGGAGACGATGAAAAGCTGATCGGAGATATCGTTCAGGCAGCAAAGGAACTGCATCCGGCATTTATTGCGATCGCAGGAACTCCGATCCCGGCTATGACAGGATTTGACTTTACAGCAGCGGCAGCAATGATAGAAGAACGAACCGGCATTCCGGCACTTGGATTTCCGACCACCGGCATGAAAACGTATGTGTCCGGTGCTTCCATGGCTTTGGAAGGGATTGCAAGGAGATTTGCAGACAGAACGGTGGAAAAAACAAAAGAGCTTTCAGTCAATCTGCTTGGAGTGACACCGCTTGATTTTTCGGTAAATGGAACAGACGGATCGATGGTGAGATTTTTAGAAGAATCCGGATTTCGTGTGATCTCCAAATGGGCGATGGGAAGTTCGTTAGAAGAATTAAAGGAGGCCGGGAAAGCAAGGGTCAATCTGGTGGTCTCTTCGGCAGGACTGGGTGCGGCAAAGGCACTCAAAGAGATTTTTGGAACACCTTACGTTATCGGAACACCGATCGGAGCTGTCTGTAAGGAGCGTATCAGAAAGGAACTTTTAAAAGCAGCCGGTCAGACCGTATCAGAAGAGAAAATGGAAGTGACCGGAAACGCACAGACGGCAGTGATCGGTGAAGCGGTGATCTCCCGTTCGCTGGCAGAAGCTATCGAAGGGACTTATGGGGAAAGTGTTCAGGTATTGTGTGCAACAGAATGTGAAAAAGGTCTGCTGCGAAAAAAAGATCTGATGACACCTTACGAAGAAGAGGTTCAGCAGGCACTTTTAGGAATGAAACGGGTCATTGCAGATCCTTTGTATCAGCCGATCTGCCCGAAAGAAGCAGAATTTATCCCGCTTCCGGCAGAAAGTTTTTCAGGCAGGATCTACAGAAAAGAAATTCCTGACCTGACCGATGGATTTGAACAATATTTTGGGAGGTATTTTAAATGAAACGGATGAAAAAATTAATGTGTATGTTTCTTGCAGGTGCCATGATATTATGCAGTGCCGGATGCGGCAGTGAAAAAAAGAATGAGGAAGCAAAAGGACAGGAGACAGACGTAACGATCGAAAACGAGGAAACAACTCAGTCAGCGACTCATGTGATCACAGATCATCTGGGAGAAGAAGTAGAAGTTCCGTATGAAGTAGAACGGATCGCAGTCGGAAATATTTTACCTCTTCCAAGTGTTCTTACCGTATTTTTTGATTCCGCAGATAAGATCGTCGGAATGTCGCAAAACAGCATGAGTGCGGCAGAAAACGGACTTTTGGGAGAACTTTATCCGGAAATCTTAAATGCCGATACCGGTTATATCAACGGTTCAGAGATCAATCTGGAAGAGCTGATGAAACTGGAACCGGATGTAGTATTTTACAGTGCTTCCCAGCCGGAACAGGGACAGCAGCTTCGTGATGCAGGATTTGCAGCCGTAGCACTTTCGGTAAATAAATGGGAATACAATGCCATCGAAACACTAAATCAGTGGATCGCACTTTTAAGCGAGATCTTTCCGGATAACGATAAAACGGAGATCGTAGAGCAGTATTCCGATGAGATTTATGAAATGGTACAGGAACGTGTATCAAAAATCCCGGAAGAAGAAAGAGAACGTGTCTTTTTCCTGTTTAAATATTCTGATACGGAAATGGCAACTTCCGGAAAGCACTTTTTCGGACAGTTCTGGGCAGATGCAGCCGGTACGGTAAATGTAGCAGAAGAGATCGAAACGGATAATCAGGCAGCAGTCAATCTGGAACAGGTGTATGCATGGGATCCGACCGTCATTTATATTACCAATTTTACGTCAGCACAGCCGGCAGATCTTTATCAGAATACGATCGGAGAGTATGACTGGAGTGCAGTTTCCGCAGTAAAGAACGAAAAAGTCTATAAAATGCCTTTGGGAATGTACCGCAGCTATACACCGGGAGCAGATACACCGGTGACATTGCTCTGGTTTGCAAAAACGACGTATCCGGAGCTTTTTGAAGATATTGATATGATCCAGGAAACAAAGGATTATTATCAGGAAGTTTTTGGCGTAGAGCTGACTGATGCACAGGCAGCATCGATCTTTGCACCGGATGCAGAAGCAGGTGCAGGCTTTTAGGAGGTCATGATGAACAATACACCTTCCGGAGAACGGATCCATATCGGATTTTTCGGCCGCAGGAATGCAGGAAAATCCAGTGTAGTCAATGCAGTGACAGGGCAGGAGCTGGCGGTCGTTTCTGATGTGAAAGGAACGACCACGGATCCTGTCAGCAAAACGATGGAACTTTTGCCGTTGGGACCTGTGATGATCATTGACACTCCCGGATTTGATGATGAGGGAAAATTAGGAGAACTCCGTGTAAAAAAAACGAAGCAGATCTTGAATAAAACAGACATTGCCGTGCTTGTGACAGATATGACACAGGGGATCACGGAAGTGGAAAAGGAACTGATCCGGCTTTTTGACGAAAAAAAGATTCCGTATCTTTTGGTACATAATAAAATGGATCTGGCGAAAGAAATGCCGAAATTCGGAGAAAATGAGATCTGTGTCAGTGCGTTGAAACATCAGGGGATTTTTGAATTAAAAGAACGCATTGCAGCAATTTATGACAAAAGGGAAGAAATTCCTTTGGTAAAAGACAGGATAAACGAAGGTGATTTTGTGATCCTTGTAGTTCCTATCGATAGTGCAGCACCGAAAGGAAGACTGATCCTGCCGCAGCAGATGACGATCCGTGAAATTTTAGATGCCGGGGCATCTGCCATCGTGACAAAAGAAGATCATTTGGAAGAAACATTAAACAGTCTGGGGAAAGAGCCTGCATTGGTCATCACAGACAGTCAGGTATTTGAAAAAGTTTCAAAAATCGTACCGGAAACGATCCCTTTGACTTCATTTTCTATCCTGATGGCAAGGCATAAAGGGCTGTTAGATGCTGCGGCACCGGGGGCGGTAGCCATAGAACGTCTAAATGAGGGAGATAAGATCCTGATTGCAGAAGGCTGTACCCATCACAGGCAATGCGGAGACATCGGAACGGTAAAGATCCCGCATTGGCTCAGGGAATATACCGGTAAAAATTTCACGATCGAGACGTGCAGCGGAACAGAATTTCCGGAAGATCTGACGGAATATGCCATGATCATCCACTGCGGCGGCTGTATGCTTAACGAAAAGGAAATGCAGTACCGCCTGAAATGTGCACAGGATCAGGGAACTGCCATAACCAATTATGGCACCCTGATCGCTTACGTGCATGGGATTTTAAAACGAAGTCTGGAAATATTTCCACAGATTCTGGAAAAAATGTCTTAAGATCGGGAGGGTACCGTATCGTACCATGGAGCGGAAGATTTATATCCAAGATCCTGTATTAATACATGATAACGGCACGTACCGGACAGACCGGACTGCAGTAGCCGCAGGTCAGACATTTTTCAGGATCGACCTCAGCCAGTCCGTTTTCATTATAAAAGATCGCACCGGCCGGGCAGGCTGCTTTACAGGCACCACAGCCTTCGCAGTCTTCCTGGTTGATGTGTACCTTCTTTTTGGAAACATCAGGGTTATAGTCTTTGCTCATGGTGCCGTCAAGATAAGAAAGCAGATCATCAACTTCGGAAATCTTACCGAATCCGATCATTACGGAATCAATTTCTTCTTTGGAAAAAACATAATCCAATGCTTCCTGATAGTGTCCGGTCAGTCCGCCGCCGCCAAAGGCTTTCATGGAAAAAATGCCTTTTCCGGCCTGATGACAGGCATGGATCGCATCCATCATCTCTTCTTTGGAAGCAAATTCATCCCCTTTGCGGATGCCAAGTCCGGCATAATTGATCAATGGAAAGACGACATCCAGTTCGTTTATGGAAGCAGCGGCTTTTGTAACATCTACATGATGGGTAGAAAGCCCGATGGCATGAACCAGTCCCTGTTTTTTCGCATCGATCAGTGCCTGCCATGCACCCTGTCGGAGTTCTAATTGTCCGGAACGGACTTCGTGCATGAGAAAAATATCGATCACATCACGGTGCAGAGCCTCTCTGGCTTCTGAAATGGCATTCATCATGCCGTCATAATCCTCGCATAAAGATTTCGAACAGATGACGATATCATCAAATTCTCCGTTTTCCAGAGCTTTTTCAATATAAGGATAGGTACGGTAATACTGTGCCGTATCTAAAAAGTTGATCCCGTTTTTCAGTGCATGACGGATGATCTTTGCACCTTCTTCAATAGGAAGTGCAAGCTGGCTGGGTCCCATGGGAAGGACACCAAATCCGGCAATACTGACATTCAGACCGGTATTTCCTAATAAGGTTTTTTTCATAATCGTCCTCCTGATGTTTTTTTGATAAAAAGTATATCGAAAATCGCTTGCATTTTCAAGGGTTTGTGCTATAATGTGTGCGTAACATAGTAG
>CAZWLV010000005.1:14673-25077 GCA_964634715.1 uncultured Lachnoclostridium sp.
GAAAATCGCTTGCATTTTCAAGGGTTTGTGCTATAATGTGTGCGTAACATAGTAGATGCAGCAAAGAGTGGGCGAGAGTCCACTCTTTGTTTTACGTAATCCGTAAATGCATCCACGATTACATACAACTGAATAGAGAGGAGAGATTTCGATGTCAAAAAGAGAAATCTATGAAGCTAAGACAGAAGAACTGGTTCTGCCTTTAGTGGAAGCAAATCACTTTGAACTGGTAGACGTAGAATACGTCAAAGAAGCCGGAACATGGTATCTGCGTATTTATATTGACAAGGAAGGCGGTATCAATATCAATGACTGCGAACTTGTCAGCAGAGCATTTTCAGAAATTCTGGATAAAGATGATTATATCGAAGATGCTTATATTTTAGAGGTAAGTTCTCCGGGACTTGGAAGACCTTTGAAAAAAGATAAGGACTTTCAGCGTAATCTGGGAGAAGAAGTAGAAGTCCGTACTTATAAACCGATCAATAAACAAAAAGAATTTGTGGGACTTTTAGATGCATGGGATAAAGAATCTGTAACATTGCAGATGGAAGATGGAGAACTGTTTACCATTGCCCGTTCTGATATCGCACTCATCAGACAATATGTAGAATTTTAACAGTGTCCTGAAAAAGCCTGTCACGATAGAAAAATGTTCTGCCGGTCAGGAACAGAAAAAGGGATATTGGAAGTGATATACGAATCATACAATTATTGGAGGAAAAAGGAAAATGAATAACGAATTATTAGAAGCGCTTACCGTTTTAGAAAAAGAAAAAGATATCAGCAAAGAAACCATGCTGGAAGCAATCGAAAACTCTTTATTAACAGCATGCAAAAACCATTTTGGCAAATCAGACAACATCAAAGTGATCATGAATCATGATACCTGCGACTATAAAGTATATGCGGAAAAAACAGTCGTAGAAGAAGTTGAAGATGATGTAATGGAGATCAGCCTTGCAAAAGCAAAGATGATGGACAGCAAATACGAACTTGGCGATATCGTACAGATCGAAGTACAGTCCAAAGAATTCGGACGTATCGCTACGATGAATGCGAAAAACGTGATCTTACAGAAAATCCGTGAAGAAGAAAGAAAAGTTCTTTTCAGCCAGTATTATGGAAAAGAAAAAGATATCGTGACAGGTGTGGTTCAGAGATATATCGGCAACAATGTCAGCGTAAATTTAGGAAAAGTAGATGCCATCTTAAATGAAAAAGAAATGGTAAAAGGCGAAGTATTTATGCCGACAGAACGTATCCGTGTTTACATCTTAGAAGTACGTGATACAACAAAAGGACCTCGCATCCTTGTTTCCAGAACACATCCGGAACTGGTAAAAAGATTATTTGAATCAGAAGTAACAGAAGTAAAAGAAGGTATCGTAGAGATCAAGAGCATTGCCCGTGAAGCAGGTTCCAGAACAAAGATCGCAGTATGGTCAAACGATCCGGATGTAGATCCGGTAGGAGCATGTGTAGGTCTCAACGGTGCAAGAGTTAATGCCATCGTAGAAGAACTTCGCGGTGAAAAGATCGATATCATTAACTGGGATGAAAACCCTGCAATCCTGATCGAACATGCATTAAGTCCTGCAAAAGTAGTTGCAGTACTGGCAGATCCTGATGAAAAGACAGCAAAGGTAGTCGTTCCGGATTATCAGTTATCTCTTGCCATCGGTAAAGAAGGACAGAATGCACGTCTTGCAGCAAGACTGACAGGATTCAAGATCGATATCAAATCAGAAACACAGGCAAAAGAAATCGAAGGCTTCATGGACTATGACGTATACGAGGAAGAAGACGAAGAAGAAGCATACGATTACGAAGAAAATACAGAAGCACCTCAGGAAGATTAAATTTAGGAAGTGATAGATTGAATACAGCAAAAAAGATCCCGATGCGTAAATGCACCGGCTGCGGCGAAATGAAAGAAAAAAAAGCAATGATGCGTGTCTTAAAATGCGAAGAAGGCATCTTGCTGGATACAACAGGAAAAAAGAATGGCAGAGGTGCATATCTTTGCAGATCTGCAGAATGTCTTGGACTTGCGATGAAAAATAAAGGTCTGGAACGTTCTTTGAAAGTTCAGATCCCAAAGGAAGTATACGAAGCATTGGAAAAGGAGTTTGACGAAGTTAATGGATAGGATTTTATCGATGGTCGGAATGGCCATGAAAGCCGGAAAAGTTGTCAGCGGCGAATTTTCTACGGAAAAAGCAGTAAAGAGCGGAAAAGCATTTCTGGTGATCGTATCAGATGCGGCATCAGAAAATACCAAAAAGATGTTTCGGAATATGTGTACTTATTATGAAGTTCCTATGTATACGTATGGGAGCAAGGAAGATCTTGGACATTCCATGGGAAAAGAATTTCGTGCTTCACTGGCAGTGACAGAGGAAGGATTTGCGAAATCTATCGAAAAGAGATTGAAAGAGGCAGAGAGAATAGCGGAGGTAGCAGAATAAATGGCAAAACAGAAAATATATGAATTAGCAAAAGAAATCAATAAACCAAGCAAAGAAGTTGTAGATTATCTGAACAAACATGGCGTAGAAGTAAAAAATCACATGAATGTGATCGAAGATGCACAGATTGAAATGGTCAAAAAAGCATTTGGAGCAAAAACAGAAGCTGTAAAGGCAGAAGCACCTGCACCAAAAGCAGAACCTGTAAAAACAGAAGCAGCTCATGCAGATGGTGAAAAACAGGAAGAAGCACCAAAAAAGAAAAAGATCATTGCACTGTATAATTCCCAGAACAGCAGAGGCGGTGTAAAACCAAATCCACAGAAGAAAAAGAATGAAAAACGTCAGGGACAGGACGGCGAAAGACGTCAGCGTCCGCAGGATGGTGAAAGAAGACCACAGGACGGCGAAAGAAAACCATTCAACAAAGATAATCAGAACGGCGAAAGAAAGCAGTTTAACAAAGATAACCAGAACGGTGAGAGAAAACCATTCAACAGAGATAATCAGAATGGTGAAAGAAGACCATTCAACAGAGATAACCAGAACGGCGAAAGAAGACCGTACAACAGAGATAACCAGAACGGCGAAAGAAGACCATTCAACAAAGATGGTCAGAACGGTGAAAGAAGACCATTCAACAGAGATAACCAGAATGGTGACAGAAAACCGTTTAACCGTGATGGTCAGAACAGAGACAGAAAACCATTTAATAAAGATGGTCAGAATGGCGACAGACGTTCTTTCAACAAAGATAATGACAACAGACAGGGCGGAAACCGCAGACAGGGCGGAAGCCGTGACATCGCTGCACCGGAAAAAACACTGGAAAAGAACCGCAGCGAAAACAGACACAATCAGAACCAGCAGGCAAGATCAAACAAAAAAGTAGTCGATAAATTCGAAGAAAAAGAAGCAAAAATGAACAAAGCCGGCAAATTCCAGAAACCGGTAAAAGCAGTTCAGGAAGTGAAAAAGGATGATAATGAACCAAAAACCATCCAGATCCCGGAAAAGATTTCTGTACAGGATCTTGCAGAAAAGATGAAAATGCAGCCATCTGTCATCATTAAAAAGATGTTCCTTGCAGGCAAGATCATGACCATCAACACAGAGCTTGACTTTGAACAGGCAGGCGAGATCGCAATGGAATACAATTTCGAGCCGGAAGCAGAAGTTGTAGAAGATGTGATCGAAAAATTACTGGAAGATGTAGAAGATACAGAAGAATCTTTAATCCCAAGACCTCCGGTAGTCTGCGTTATGGGTCACGTTGACCATGGTAAAACTTCCTTATTGGATGCGATCCGTCATACAAACGTAACAGACAGAGAAGCAGGCGGTATCACACAGCATATCGGTGCTTATACAGTAAATATCAATGGACAGAAACTGACCTTCTTAGATACACCGGGTCATGAAGCATTTACATCTATGCGTATGCGTGGTGCAAACTCTACAGATATCGCAATCCTTGTAGTTGCAGCCGATGACGGTGTCATGCCGCAGACGATCGAAGCGATCAGCCATGCAAAAGCAGCAGGCGTTGAAGTGATCGTTGCGATCAACAAAATGGATAAAGAAGCAGCAAATCCGGATCGTGTCATGAAAGAACTTGCAGAACATGAACTGATCCCGGAAGACTGGGGCGGATCTACGATCTGTGTACCGGTTTCTGCGAAAAAACGTGAAGGTATCGAAAATCTTCTGGAAATGGTACTTTTAACAGCAGAAATGATGGAATTAAAAGCAAATCCAAAGAGAAGAGCACGTGGTCTTGTCATCGAAGCAGAGCTTGATAAAGGTAAAGGACCTGTGGCAACTGTTCTCGTACAGAAAGGTACACTTCGTGTAGGTGATGCCATTACAGCAGGATGTGCACACGGTAAAGTACGTGCCATGATCGATGATAAAGGCCGTCGTGTAAAAGAAGCAGGACCGTCTACACCGGTAGAAATCCTTGGTTTCTCAGATGTACCGGCAGCAGGTGATATCGTAGTTTCACCGGAAACAGAAAAAGAAGCAAGAACCATGTCAGAAGCATTTATTGCCCGCGGCAGAGAAAAGATGATCGAAGATACAAAACTTACGATGTCTTTAGACGATCTGTATTCCCAGATCCAGTCCGGAAACTTAAAAGAGCTGAAACTGATCATCAAAGCAGACGTTCAGGGTTCTGTAGAAGCCGTAAAACAGAGCTTGATGAAGCTGTCTAACGAAGAAGTTGCAGTTCGTGTGATCCATGGCGGTGTTGGTGCGATCAATGAATCAGACGTTATGCTTGCAAGTGCTTCAGGAGCGATCATCATCGGATTTAACGTAAGACCGGATGTGACAGCAAAAGCAAATGCAGAACGTGATAAAGTAGAAGTAAAACTCTACCGTGTCATCTACGATGCGATCGCAGATGTAGAACGTGCCATGAAGGGTATGCTGGATCCGATCTATGAAGAAAAAGTGATCGGTCATGCAGAGATCCGTCAGATCTTCAAGGCTTCCGGTGTTGGTAATATTGCCGGTTCTTACGTACTTGACGGTACATTCCAGAGAGGCTGTACAGTAAGAATTACCCGTGAAGGAAAACAGATCTTCGAAGGACCACTGGCTTCCCTGAAACGTTTTAAAGATGATGTCAAAGAAGTTAAAGCAGGCTATGAATGCGGTCTTGTATTTGAAAAATTCAATGAAATTCAGGAACTGGATATCGTAGAAGCTTATATCATGGTAGAAGTTCCTCGATAGGAGTAAATAGATGAGAAAAAACAGTATTAAAAATACACGGATCAATATGGAAGTTCAGCGTGAACTTTCCAATATTATCCGTGGAGAGATCAAAGATCCAAGGATCAGTCCGCTGACAACGGTTGTAGCAGTGGAAGTTGCACCGGATCTGAAAACTGCAAAAGCCTATATCAGTGTTCTGGGCGATGAAGAAGCACAGAAAAATACACTGGCAGGTTTAAAAAGTGCAGAAGGCTATATCAGAAGAGAACTTGCAAGAAGCGTAAACCTTAGAAATACACCGGAGATCCGATTTGTTGTGGATCAGTCCATTGAATACGGTGTAGCAATGTCAAAAATGATCGATGATGTCAGAGCAAATGACGGCGATCATGACGGTGGTGAAATAGATGCTTAATCTGAAAAATGAACTGCAGGGAGTGAAAACAGCTGCCATCTTAGGTCATATCAGACCGGATGGCGACTGTATCGGTTCCTGTCTGGCACTTTATAATTATATCAGAACTTATTTTCCGGAGATTTTGGTAAAGGTTTACCTTCAGGATTTTATGCCGGAATTTCTGATGCTGAAAAATGCGGATCAGATCGTGCATGACAGTACGGAAACTTTAGAATATGATCTTTGTTTTTCATTAGACAGTGCAGACAGAGAACGTCATGGGGAATATATTACCTATTTTGATCATGCCAAAAGAACGATCGGGATCGATCACCATATCAGCAACAAAGGATTTGCGGATGAACATCTGATCGTCAGCGATGCCAGTGCAACTGCGGAGATCCTGTACGAACTGATCGGTAAGGAATGCCTGACAAAAGAGATCGCAGAATGTCTGTATCTGGGAATTGCCCATGATACCGGTATTTTCCAGTATTCCAACACTTCTCCGAAAACGTATCGTGCAGCAGCAGATCTTTTAGAAACAGGGATTGAAGCCAGCAGGATCATTGACGAAACCTTTTATCAGAAATCTTATGACCAGAACAGGATCCTTGGAAAAACGCTGATGGAAAGTATTCTTATGAATCGTGGAACCATCGTGGCGGGTGTTGTAACCGAAAAAGATATGAAAGATTACGGCGTGACACCGAAAGAGCTTGACGGGATCGTCAGTCAGCTGCGATATACAAGAGGAGCTGAAGCAGCGGTCTTTTTATATGAACTGAGTGAAAATGAAAGCGAAACTGAGAAAAAACGTTTTAAAGTCAGTATGCGTTCCAATGGAAGCGTGAATGTCAGCAGGATCGCTGCCGGATTTGGCGGAGGCGGTCATATCAAGGCGGCCGGCTGTGAGATGACAGGCAGTGCAGAAACAATCCTTGAAAAGCTGGCAGCTCAGATCGAAATACAACTGCAGGAGAATTTATCGTGAAAAACGGGATCATCAATGTATATAAAGAAAAAGGATTTACGTCATTTGATGTAGTGGCAAAGCTCCGTGGGATCCTGAAAACAAAAAAGATCGGGCATACAGGAACGCTGGATCCGGATGCGGAAGGGGTTCTTCCGGTCTGTATCGGAAAAGCGACAAAAGTCTGTGATCTTTTAACAGAAAAAGATAAAGTTTACGAAGCAGTACTGCTTCTGGGGGTTGAGACAGATACACAGGATACTTCCGGAGAAATCTTAAAAGAACTGCCTGTGGGAGCAGATGAGCAGATGATCCGGGAAACAATCCTTTCTTTCGAAGGCTCCTACGATCAGATCCCGCCGATGTATTCCGCTTTGAAAGTAAACGGAAAGAAACTCTATGAGCTGGCAAGAGAAGGAAAAACGGTAGAACGCAAAGCAAGAACGGTCACGATCTTTTCCATAGAGATCCTTGAAATGAAACTTCCGGAAATCCGGATCAGAGTACACTGTTCGAAAGGAACTTATATCCGTACCTTATGTCATGATATCGGACAAAAACTTGGATGCGGCGGCTGTATGAAAGAGCTTTTACGCACGAAGGTGGGGATCTTCGAATTAAAAGATACGTTAAAATTATCAGAGATCGATCAGCTTGCCAAAGAAGGCTGTGTGGAAGAAAAGATCATCGCTGTAGATGAACTGTTTGAAGAAACGATGAAAGTATGCACGGGCAAAGAGTTTGATGTGGTAGTGCATAATGGAAACCGCATTGAAAAAAGAATGCTCGTACAGACACTTCCGGAAAATACGGAAAGGCTCCGGGTTTATGATTCTGAGGGTACATTTATCGGAATTTATGAATATTCCGCAGAGCGTAAGGATTTTAAACCGGTAAAGATGTTTTATGAAAATAATAGATAATACGCTGGATTTCTGGATTCCTGAAAACAGTACGGTTACACTTGGAAAATTTGACGGGATCCATAAAGGCCATCAGAAACTGATCAGAAGGATTCTGGAGAAAAGAACCAAAGATCAGAAGAGTGTGGTATTTACGTTCGGACAGATGCCGGGAAATGTATTTCATGGAAAAAAAGAACATACGATCCTGACAAAGCAGGAACGTCAGGAACTGCTTTGTGACATGGGTGTAGATTATATGGTCGAATGTCCTTTTGTACCGCAGATCATTCAGATGCAGCCGGAGAAATTTATAGAAGAGATCCTGATCGATCAGCTTCATGCAAAAACGATCGTTGTAGGACCGGATTTTCGATACGGACATCAGAGAAAAGGAGATGTTCTGCTCTTACAGAAATTGTCAAAAAAGTTCGGATATGAGATCGAAGTTCTGGAAAAAGAATGTCTGGATGGGGAACCTGTCAGCAGTACCCGTGTGCGGGAAATGCTGCAAAAAGGAGACGTAGAAACCGCAGGTGCACTTTTAGGATATCCGTATTATGTATCGGGAAAAGTGATCAGAGGACATCAGATCGGGAGGACACTTGGAATCCCGACATTGAATCTGCAGGCACAGGAAGAAAAAATCCTTCCGCCCAATGGTGTCTATCTGACACAGACGGAAGTTTCCGGTAAAAAAGTTTATGGGATCACGAATATCGGTGTCAAGCCTACCATCAGCGGAACAGAGGCAAAAGGGATCGAAACCCATCTGTTTGATTTTGAAGGTGATCTTTACGGACAGGAAATACGGGTGGCATTTTATGCATATCATCGGCCGGAGCGGAAATTTTCATCGTTGGAAGAGCTGAAGGAACAGCTGGAACAGGATCTTTCGTGGGGAAGAGCTTATGTAAAATGTATGTTAAACGGGCGAAAATACTTGTAAGTCGTTTGAAAATAGTGTAAAATAAGCATAAAGCGTATGTTAATCGGTAGATTAGCGTACGCTTTTTGTAAGAGCAGTCAAAAAAAGAACAGATACAACAGCGGCTGCTCACACCAAAAACAGAAACTATGAGAGAGAATTCTGTTTTCGGGAAACACTAATGAAAGAGGAAAAAAAGGAGAAAACACGATGGACATAATTATGATGGCCGTAAAACTGCTTGGCGGACTTGCCATGTTCCTTTACGGTATGGAGATCATGGGCGACGGCTTAAAGCAGGGCTCAGGAACAGCTTTAAAAAATGTTCTCGGAAAATTGACACATAATGTAATCTTAGGAGTTCTGACAGGTGCCCTTGTAACGGCAGTGATCCAGAGCTCAACAGCAACGATCGTATTGACCGTTGGTCTGATCGGAGCAGGGATCTTAAACCTGCGTCAGGCAGTCAGCATCGTTATGGGTGCCAATATCGGTACGACAGTAACGGCACAGCTGCTCCGTCTGATGGATATTGATTCCTCCGGCGGATCGATCCTGATGTTCTTTAAACCGGAATTTCTTGCACCGGTTGCATTGATCATAGGGATCATTCTGATCATGTTTATCAAAAAAGAATCTGCTAAAAATGTAGGGCTGATCGCTATGGGATTTGGTATCCTGTTCATGGGTCTGATCTCCATGACAGATGCGGTAGATCCGTTATCACAGTCACAGGCATTTAAAGATATCCTGTCACGTTTCAGCGAAATGCCGCTTTTAGGTATCGTAGCAGGTCTTGTACTGACCGTGATCGTACAGAGTTCTTCTGCGATGGTAGGTATCTTACAGGCATTGTCATCAACGGGAGCTATGACTTTTGAACTTGTTTATCCGATCATCATGGGTATTAACCTTGGTACTTGTGTAACAACTGCAATGGTATGTTCCATCGGTTCTTCAAAAGACGCAAAACGTACAGGTGTGGTTCATATCGTGTTTAACTGTATCGGTACCGTTGTATTTATGATCGTTATGAGTGTGATCCGTGCTGCCGGCGGTTTCTCCGGTCTTTGGGAAAGCGTCGTAGACAGTGGTACGATCGCTGATTTCCAGACGATCTTCAATCTGGCAACAGCAATCTTCCTGCTTCCGTTTACAAATTTCCTTGTATGGATCGCATGTAAGGTTGTAAAAGATGACGAAGTAGATGTAACTGTTTATCCGGAGCTTGCAGGACTTGATAAAAAGCTGATGGGAGTACCGGCAGTCGCTCTTGGCGGTGTGGCAAAGGTTGCTTCCAATATGGCTGCAACAGCAAAAGAAAATCTGGAACTGAGTTTAAAACAGTTTTCTAAATACGATGAAAAACGTGCAGAAAAGATCCAGGAAAACGAAAACCGTCTGGATGTCTTTACTGACAGAGCAGATAACTATATGATCGAACTGTCCGGTTATATCGAAGCAGACAGTGATAACCGTCTGCGAAGCGTACTGATGAGATGCATCCGTGACGTAGAACGGATCGGTGACTATGCGGTCAACTTTGATGAAATGGCGAAAAAGGCAAGTGATGAAGAACTGATCTTTTCCGATACAGCTAAAAAAGAACTGGCGATCATTACAGATGCCATTCAGGAAATCCTTCGTCTGACAGTCGAAGCGATCGATTCAGACAATGAATATCTGGTTCGCCGGATCGAGCCGTTAGAAGAAGTGATCGATGATATGGTTCTTCTTTTAAAAGAACGTCACACAGACCGTCTCTGTTCCGGAGCATGTGCCATCAATACAGGTCTGATCTTTATGGATATGCTGACCTATTTTGAACGGACAGCAGATCAGTGTTCGAATATC
This sequence comes from uncultured Lachnoclostridium sp., assembly GCA_964634715.1. Lineage (GTDB taxonomy): Bacteria > Bacillota > Clostridia > Lachnospirales > Lachnospiraceae > HGM12587. The sequence continues at coordinate 24,923 of CAZWLV010000005.1, forward strand.
GCAATGCTGCTGCTGGCAAAAGATGATGAAGAGATCATGAAAAATCATCATGCATATCTGCAGAAGCTTCATGCTTCTTCTGATCAGTCTTATATCGCTGAACAGGTGAACCGCAGAGAACAGTATCTCGAACCTTTGAAAAGAGTAAAATAAGA
>CAZWLV010000006.1:0-5811 GCA_964634715.1 uncultured Lachnoclostridium sp.
CCAAATACATAACGTCTCATGTATTGCTGCCTTTCTCATTTTTTCCTAAACATTTCATTCTCTTTTTGATCGTTTATAACTTCAAATTTAAAAAATCTATTCGCTGTACAATGTTTCCAAAGAATGGATGATCTCTCTCATATCCCACGCATCCATGCCATCATAGATCGTTTCTTCCGGACAAAACTGCAGCACTGTTTCTGCCCATTTTTCTGCTGACAGATCCAGATCCAGCTTCTTCACCAGATTAGATACGACTGCCTCTTCCGGTACTGCTGACGAGATCACGCAGGGAATCCCTGCTCTCTGTGCTTCGATCGCGGCAATACCAAGTCCTTCACAAAATGATGGAAATACAAAACGATCCATCGCACACAAAAGTTCCGGAATATCTGTCCGGTGAGACAAAATTTTATAATGTTTTTCCAATCCGTATTGCTTCAGCTGACTTTCGATTTTTTTCTGCAGACCGCCGTTTCCCACAAGCAGTAAAAATGCTTTTGGCTCTTTTTCATGGATCTTTGCAAAAACTTCTACTAAAAACTGATGATTTTTTACTTCATTAAATCTGCCTACATGACCGATGACCAATGCATCTTCCGGTATTTCTTCTCTGCATCTGATACTTTTCTGATCCGGCAGATCTTCAAATCTGGAAAAATCGATCCCGTTGTTTAAAACAGCCGTATTGCTTACCCCAAACATTTCGTCCAGCTCGTTTTTCATCTTTTCATGCAGTGCAATAAACCGCATCGGATATTTTTTCATCAGACGTTTGGTTGCCCAAAGATCCAGTTTTCTTCCAAAACTCTGATTCCAATGTCTGTCCGGATCCGTATGCATGGTACGAAGGATCTTTGTCTCTTTTTTCAGATTTGCAAGAAGGACATAAATACTTAATGCCATATGAACATGAAGGACATCCGGAGCTTCTTTTCGAAGCATTTTTCTTAAAAATACCCATCGTTTTGCCAGCATCAGCAAACGTCCCGGATAACGAAAAGCGATCTTATCATAATTTTTGATATGATCACTGGCATAGATCACACGGATTCCGGCTTCTTCCAGCTGCTGTTCATACGGCGTATGATATCTGTGAAAACAAAGTACCGCCACATCAAATTTTGACTGATCCAGCTTCAAACAATATTCTTTTGTTAAGGTTTCTGCACCTCCCATGGAAAATCCATGAATAAACTGAAGCACTTTGATCTTTTCCATATCATTTCTCCGTTGTGATCTTTTTAATAAATTCTATCCATTGTTCCATGATCTTTCCGATTTCCAGATCATCATTTAAGTGCATTGCATTTTTTGCACATTTTTTTCTTAATTCCTGATCATCCAATAATTCAAGCATCGCTTCTGTAAATGCTTTCTGATCGTCATTTTCTGTCAAAAGTCCATTTTCATGATCTCTGATCAGATCCGTTGCACCGGAAACTTTTGTAGAGATCACAGGAAGTCCAAGACACATCGCTTCGATCAGTGCATTCGGCATTCCTTCAAATTCTGAACTCAATACAAAAATCTCCGCATCTTTGATCTTTTCATGAATATCCGTAACATTTCCCGGAAGCGAAACCTTCGTCTGCAATCCCAGCTCCAAGATCTGTTCTTCCAGTTCTGCTCTTGACGGTCCTTCACCATAGATGACCAGTTCGTATTCCGGATATTTTTTGAGCACATCCGCAAATGCACGGATCATCATTTTCTGATTTTTCTGCGGCATCAGCCTGCCTGCTGTTACGATCTTTTTCGTTTTTGGGGTATCAAATGCAATCCCAGACTTTTCCTTCAGATCAATGGGATTATAGATCACCCGGCTTTTTTTCTGTATGGCATCACTAAAATATGCTTTATTTTTCTGTGTCTGTACAACGATGCCATCTGCAAAACGATATGAAAAATCCCGTAACTTCCTTACATAACGGTTCGATGGCACTTTTGCAGGATCATTCCTGTCAGCAACAACGATCGGTGTTTTCATTCCCAGATGTGCTGCGATCGCCATCATATTAAATGGTGCCAGAAAGGAGATCACAACTCTGGCATTTTCACGAAAATATTTTCTAAGCTCTATAAGATTCTTCAGCCGGTTCCTGCTTCCGGTCATCGTCTCTAATGCCGTCATTTTGACCTTTGGATCCAGTTCATAGGAAACCGGACGATCATAATACGTCACGATCTCAACCGGCATTCCTTTTTTTGCCATCTGACTGGCCAGAATCGAAACTACACGTTCTGCACCGCCATTACATAATGTCCCAATGAAAAAGAGATATCGTTTCACTGATCACTACCTCATCTAAACCGATTTAACCACATTCAGATACTGATCAATAACGATCTGACGGTTAAATTCTTTTTCTACTTTTTTTCTGCCCGCAAGTCCCATATTTTTTCGTTCTTCCACGGACAGTTCCATAAATTTTTCAATCTGACGGATCAGATCTTCTGTATCATTTTGTTTACAGATATATCCGTTTACGCCATCATCGATCACTTCCCGGCAGCCGGCCCGATCCGTTGTAATGATCGGTCTTGCTGATGCAGACGATTCTAAAAGTACGTTAGAAAGTCCTTCCGGATAATACGTCGGATGGATCGTACAGGATACCATTTTGTAAATCTCTGTCATATTTCTGACCATTCCGTGATAGAGAATGATCCCCTGATCCTGCATCTGCTGCAAACGCTCACTGTAATCATCTTCACAAAATCCACAGATATGAAATCTGGTTTCCGGATATTTTTTTCTGATCACTTCTGCTGCTTCCAGATAATTATCGATTCCTTTTTCTTTCATCACTCTGGCAATAAACACAAAATCAACCGTATCTGTCTCCGGATACGGAAGCACCTGATAATCTTTCAGATTCACACCGGATCCCGGCAGTTTCGTATAATCACCTTTGACCGCCTGATGTTCCAGCATAAATCTTTGATTTTCTTCATTTTGGAAAAATACCATTTTGGCTTTTCGAAGTCCGATCCGATACAGTGTCAGGGTGATCTTCTGCATCAGACCTTCATTTTCTACTGCAGTACCAAGCCCTGTGATATTTGCTGCATACGGAATTCCCAAACTGGCACAGACCATCCCTCCGTAAACATTTGGTTTGATCGTATAAGTAAATACCAGATCCGGACGTTCCTTTTTTAACAGTTTTTTATAAAAACGGAGCAGCTTTACTTCCTTTGCCGGATTCATGCCTCTTCTTTCCAAAAGATCACAGCTGATAAATTCACAGCCCATCTGAACCATATCTGAAATATATTCACCATCCGGCAGACAGATCATCACCTGATGTTCCTTTAAAAGTGTTTCTAAAAGTTCTCTGCGAAATTTATATAAGCCGGCATCATTATTTGCCAAAATCATGATCTTCATAGTTTTATCCCTTTAATTTGTTTTTATCTGTTCAGACATAAAGTCCGTCTTGGTTTCGAAACCAGATACTTCTCATTCCCAGCTGCTGTGGTGCGATAAAATCTTTTTTTATGTTATCTCCCACATAACACATCTGTGTATATTCTACGTTCAGCCGTTCTTTCATCGTCTGAAATGCCAGCGGATTCGGTTTTCGAAAATCCGCACCGCCAAACTCATCTGTTACGATGATCTGGTCAAATAAACCTTCCAGTCCAAGAGCTTCGATCTTTGCCCTCTGTCCTTCCGGTCTTCCATCAGTGATCAGCCCCAGCAGGAAACCTTTACTGCGGAGTCTTTTCAGCATTTCCTCTACTCCCGGATAAAGATGGATTTCCGGCTTTTGAAATCTGTAAGCATTCAAACAGGCTTCTTTGATCTTTGGTGTATCCAGACCTTCATTTTTTAAAAGTTCATCGATCGCCGGCTTTTTTTGTTCAAATAACTGCCACAGCCGTTCTTCTGCATTTTCTGCCTGCGGCAGTAGTTCGGCAATCCTGCGATAACCGCTTTTTACATACTCTTTTTCACCATACAGTGTATCGTCCATATCAAAGATCACTGCTTTTAAACCTTCTGTATAGTTTTCTGCCTGCAAAATATCTGAAATCTCGATCATGATACACCTTCAAAAATGCAGATACTCTGATCAAAACGACTGTAAATTGCCTGATCCTTTGCTGCTTTTTCCTGATAATCCAGTTTTTCTCCCTGCAGCATGCGAAGAACCGCTTTTGCACTGTCAGCTCCCGCCTTGATAGAAAGCGGTGCACCGCCGCCAAAGCGTGGATTGATCTCGATATAATAATTATCACCTGTCGCAGTTTCTTTGATCAGCTGCACAGTGATCTGACCGCAAGGCTTATAATCTGCGATCAGTGTTTTCATTTCTGTGATCATTTTCTCATCCTGACAGATCCTTGTCTGAAGAACCTCTCCTGAACGGACAGCCATACGTTCTCTCGGAGTGATATAAACCGGATTTCCTTCATAATCGCAGAAAATATCGATGGTATACTCCGTACCTGCAATAAATGGCTGAATGATATAATCCGGAACCCGTTCTGAATAAGTTTTTAATTCTTCTTCATCATTTACTTTATATGCATCAATGCTGGAACTTCCATCTTTCGGTTTAATAAATGCCGGAAATCCCATGGCATATTTTTCCACAGAATCGACCGGAACCGGAGATTTTAATCCCAATGAGATAAAATAATCTGCCGTAAAACGTTTATCTCTGCACAGCTGTACCTTATCCACTGCACTGATCAGCACTTTGGTGCCGATCGCTTCAAAACGTCCTTTATTTTCTGCAAGAAGCAAAAGATCTGTATCAATGGTCGGGATCAGACAGTCTACATTTTCTTTTTCACAGATGTCCAACAGCTGCGGAATGTACTCCGGTTCCCTGATCTTACATACTTTTTTCATTTCATCGCAAAAAAACAATGCAGGAGCAGTGTCTGAAATGTCTGCTCCTATAATCGTCAAGTCAACCTCTAATTCTTCTGCTGCTTTTCTAAACGCCTGCATTAATTCAACTCGTCTTCCCACACTGGTAAACAATATTTTCATCGTCACACCTCTTATATCTGAATCCGGTCATCGTTTCTCATGACCTGTGAACTGCTCATTTTCTGCTGTCACAGCAGCATCATTTTGTATCAGACCCCATAAATTCTTCCATCGTTGCTGAAGTATCAGAACTGATACCTTCTCTTTTTAATACGGTACCCACCGTCTGGAAAATGATCTTCCAATCGCCCAGAAACGTCACATGATCCACATATTCAACATCTTTGTCAAACTTTTCTTCCCATGTGATGGAATTTCTTCCATTGACCTGTGCATACCCGGTAAATCCCGGACGTACTTCATGCCTTCTCGCCTGATGTGCATTATATCTTGGAAGATAACGTACCAGCAGCGGTCTTGGTCCTACTACCGCCATATCCCCTTTCAGGATATTAAAAAGCTCCGGAAGCTCATCCAGACTGGTCGATCTTAATTTTTTTCCAAATCCGGTAAGTCTTACTTCATCAGGGAGCAGATTTCCATCTGCATCTTTTGCATCTGTCATCGTTCGGAATTTATACAGACAGAAAACTTTTCCATCTAATCCCGGACGTTCCTGATGAAATATGACCGGACTTCCAAGTTTTATCCTGACAAGCACTGCTGTCACCGCAATAACCGGTGACAGCACAATGATCCCTGCCAGTGCACATAAAAAATCCTGCGGACGTTTTATAAATCTTTCATAAAACCCTTTTTTATGTCTGTTCATGTTATTCTCCATTAAAACAGCTCTTCACAACTTCTATGATATATTCCTGCTGCTCAACTGTCATTTTATTATCACTCGGCAAACATAA
>CAZWLV010000006.1:5911-22985 GCA_964634715.1 uncultured Lachnoclostridium sp.
CTATGATATATTCCTGCTGCTCAACTGTCATTTTATTATCACTCGGCAAACATAAGCCTCTTCGGAAAATATCCATTCCAACATTCTTTCCTGATACCAGAGTTCTTCCGTCACCTTCTCTGGTCACATAGGCACTGTTTTTATAAAATGGCTGTGCATGCATTGGCTTCCAGATTGGACGTCCTTCTGCATTACATGCTGCCAGCTTTTCAAGGATTTCTGTAGGGCAGCTCTTTCCTGATTCCTTCACATATGAAGCTTTTAAATCATCTCTTTCCTGTACCGCCATTGCTTCCTCATCGATCAGCATGCAAGACAACCAGTAATTTGGTTCACTGTTTTCTTCATCAAAAGGATTCATTGTTACCGGTAAATCTTTAAATCCTTCTTTATAACGTTCATAAATCGCTTTTTTCTGAGCAATATGTTCCCGCAGATATGGGAACTGTCCTCTGATCACACCTGCCACGACATTGCTCATACGATAATTATAACCAATCTCTTCATGCTGGTACCAAGGTGCCGGTTCTCTTGATTGAGTAGACCATTTACGCACTTTCGCAGCTGCTTCTGCATCATCAGTTAACAGCATTCCTCCTGTAGAACCTGTAATAATCTTATTTCCATTAAACGAGATCACATTATACTTTCCAAAACTTCCCGTTTCTTTTCCTTTATAAGATGCACCAAAAGATTCTGCTGCATCTTCAATCAGAACTGCATTATGCTTTCTGCAGATTTCACATATTTCATCAAGCTTTGCAGGAGTTCCATATAAATGCACCAGAATCACTACCTTAACATCCGGATAAAGCTCAAACGCTTTTTCCAATGCCTCAGGATCCATGTTCCATGTATCGTATTCTGCATCAATAAAAACTGGGATTCCCCCTTCATATATGACAGGATTTACTGTCGCACTAAAAGTCATATCTGTACAGAAAACTTTCTGTCCTGGTACAATCCCTGCTAATTTTACTGCCATATGAATTGCTGACGTACCTGCTGATAATGAAACACCATACTTGCATCCTACAATTTCTGCTGCAATTCTCTCTACTTCATTAATATTTTTTCCGAGCGTAGACATCCAGTTTGTTGTATATGCTTCTTTCATATAATCAAAACTTTCCTGATGCATTGTCGGACTGCTTAGATAAACTCTGTTTTCAAATCTTTTTATTTCCATGTCCCTACAATCTTTCTTAATTATTTTTTATAATGATAAGTATCTACCATCTTACCAACTGCTTCTCTGATCTCTTCACTGTTATCATAGCTTAACCGATATAATTCCTGTATATCGGTAAAAAACTGCTCAATATCCAGTTCGATTGGTTTTGCTATATGGATCAGCTCATTGGCAGTTTTCTGCATTCCTTCTTCCGCCATCAGTTTTTCTTCATAAAGCTTTTCTCCCGGACGAAGCCCTGTATATTTGATATCAATATCCACATCCGGAATCATTCCGGAAAGCTTGATCAGATTTCTTGCCAGATCATCAATCTTTACCGGTTCTCCCATATCCAGAATGAAGATCTCACCGCCTTTTGCATAAGCACCTGCCTGCAGCACCAGACTGACAGCCTCCGGAATCGTCATAAAATATCGGATGATATCCGGATGTGTGACCGTAACCGGTCCGCCTGCTTCAATCTGTTTTTTAAATAACGGGATCACCGAACCGTTAGATCCCAGTACATTTCCAAAACGGACTGCTACAAACTCCGTAGGCTTTTTCACCGGCTGTTTTTCTTTTTGTTTCAATGTATGAACACCCAGAACCGGCTCTTTGATCTCTGCACCGGCTGCCTGTAATTTTCCTACACGATCCAGCGTCTGTACGACCATTTCACAAAGACGCTTGCTTGCTCCCATGATATTCGTCGGATTTACTGCCTTATCCGTAGAGATCAGCACAAAACGTTCACAGCCGTTTTGTTTGGCTGCAAGTGCTGTTTTATAAGTTCCGATCACATTGTTTTTGATCGATTCATTCGGACTTGTTTCCATCAGCGGAACATGTTTATGTGCTGCTGCATGATAAACGATCTGCGGCTGATAAGTTTCAAATACCTGATTGATACGTCTGGCATCTCTCACGGAACCGATCAGTGCCAGAAGATCCAGCGAAGGATATTTTCTTCGTAATTCCTGTTCGATCTCATAAGCATTATTTTCATAAATATCAAAAATGATCAGTTTTTTCGGTTCATGAGCAGCGATCTGACGGCAAAGTTCCGAACCGATGGAACCGCCTCCGCCTGTAACCATGATCACTTTTCCCTGAACATAACCAAGGATCTCATCCATATTTACTTTGATCGGATCTCTTCCCAGAAGATCTTCTACCGAAACCTTTTTCAGACTGCTGACAGAAACTTCTCCTGTAACCAGCTGATAGATTCCCGGTACGCTCATCAGTTCACATCCGGTTTCTTTACAGATCGTAAGGATATCCCTTCTCTGTTTTGTATTTAAGGACGGAATTGCCAGTATGATCTGATCGATCTCGTATTTATGTGCTGCTGATAAGATTTCTGTTCTTCCGCCTGCGATCGGAATATCACCAATATATTTTCCCTGTTTTGACGGATCATCATCAATAAAACATTTTACCTGTGCATTCAGACGATTGCTTCGGAGCATTTCATCCAACAGCTGTTTTCCCGCTTCTCCAGCACCAATGACCATGACATTTTTTCCCGGACGGTTTCCTCTGCTTCTTCCGCGATAAAGCATATGGAGTGCACGATAACCAAATCTGGAAACTGCCAATGCCGCAAACATGAGCATCCAGCCGATAAAATAATAAGAGATCGGCATTCTCTGTAAGAACAGCAGCGTTCCTGCGATCTGAACTGCCGCTCCGATCAACGATGCCCAGAAAATACGCATCAGTTCCGGCAAGCTGGCATAACGCCATACACTTCTGTATAATTTCATCATACCAAGCAGACAAAGCATCACAATGGTATGCAGCGGCATGATCTGAAATGCCGGATCCAGATATTTTTCCGGAATACTGTTATACTGACAGTCAAATCTCAGCCATAATGCGACCAGATATGCCAGATTTACTGCAATGATATCATAAAGCATCAGCAGAAAACTAACTGCATTCATGCCTTTTTTTATTATCCTTTGTTTCATAGTCCTACCTACCCACTTTGAATTCTATATATACACGCTACATCATACATCATTTCTTTTCTTAAATCAACAAAACCGAAAAAAAGAGTTTATTTTTACATCATATGACAAATGTGCACGACCGGATATAAAATTCCATGTTCCGTCTTCTCCTGTCATTTTTCTGTAAAAATAAACTCTTCTTCTATTTTCCTTCTCTGTTTTTCTTTAATTCTGCATGTACAAGACCATTGATAAAAAACCATGGTGTCATAAAATGCAAAGAACCGTCAAATGCTCTTTCGACCGTATAATATAGAAAGAATGCTCCAAAAATTCCTGCAAGGATCAGCTTTCTTTCTGTAGACACCTCTTTTTTTCTAAGCCAGCAGACCAGTTCCCAGACTACATGAACCGTATATGCCGTAAATGCAGAAAACGGGATCCAGCCTGCCATGTTTGCCATATCCAGCCATGCATTGTGTGCATAAGGATATCCCATAAAATCCATTTTGTCTCCGCCCATCGGATAGAGCGGCAGCTGCTGTAATGCACTTCTTTGCAGTTTAAAACGGATATTATTAAAGATTCCTCCGTCACGTCCCATGATCCCTATAAAGGAACTGATCAGCGGATGATCCTTTAAGAGTAAAACTGCCACGATCACGATGACCAAAAGCAATCCTGCAAACATCTTTGTGTTTTTATGTGTTAGGATCTTTTTTACTTTTTCCCATTCTAAGATCATGAACAGCACCATCTGTGCCGCAAATACCAGCGGCAGGATCAGTACTGAAGTTCGTGTCTGTGATGCCATGGAAATGTAGATAAAAAATACTGCAAGGATCAGCATCAGACCGCTGATGATCTTATTTTTCTTAAAATATACGATTGCCGGAAATACCATGGCAAGTACCGGCAGAAAATAAACGATCTGCTGTGTACCCGGAATCGTCAGCGGCATCCAGACATCTTTCCATACCCGGATATCATCTTCAAAAAGCTGTCCGTCCAAAAACAGCATGGAATTTAATATTCCATGGATCGCATGTCCTGCGATCAGCATAAACAAAAGCAGAACATAATATTTTTCAAAATCCTGCTTTCCTTTTACTTGTGCTGACAGATAATTCCCAAGCACATACATCAAAATCCCCACATAAGGAAGCGACATCGTAAATGCTCTCGTACCATATAAAATGATATAATAAGATGCAATGGTCACAGTTAATAAAACAGTATTCAGATCCAGACGGAACGCTTTTTGTCTGACCAAAAGCATCAGACAGATCAGCGATCCGAGCAAAATCGTAATGCGGTTTGGAAAATCAAACAGCATCATAAAATAACAGCATAAAAAGATCAGGACTGCAAACCAGAAGATCTTTTGCTGTTTTTTCTGCTGTATCATTTTTTCATATCCTCTCTTATTTTCGTAGTAAGGTTTAGCTTCTCTTTCCAAAGATACCTTCGAATTCTTTCTATATGATTTCTTAAAAATCAGCTTTTTTCCCATGAAGCATGCCATGGATCAATCCATTGACAAAGATCCACGAGATCAAAAACCGGATCGGTGCATCAAACAGCGGTTCCACGCTCATATAAAGGAAAAATGCTGTATAAAGGCCAACGACCACAATTTTTAATTCTGCACAAAACCGGTTCTGGCGGATAAAACGTACCAGTTCATAAACTGTATAGACCGTATAGGCTGCAAAGCAAAAAAACGGGATCAGCCCCCCTGCATTTGCCATATCCAGCCATGTGTTATGACAATATGTTCTTCCAAGATCCATTTTTCTTCCGCCCATCGGATAAACGAATAACTGAGAAATCGCCTTTCTTTGTGCCTGAAAACGGACATTATTTAAGATTCCGCCGCCCTTTGACATATTTTCCATAAAAGCAACAACCACTGCACTGTCTTTTACCAGAAAGATCAGGATGACTGCTGCCACACATAAAAGCAGCACCGCCGCCCAAAAACGCTGATCTCTGCATATTTTTTTTACTTTCTCTTTTTCAAGAACACAAAAAAGCATTCCCTGAACAACACATACGATCGCAAAGATCAGGATCGGCATTCTTGATTTTGTTGCAAGTGATGTATACAGAAAAAATACAGCGATCAAAACGCTTAAGATCTTCAGCCAGTTGTATTTTTTATAATGATCATTCTTAAAATATACCACTGCCGGAAAAACAACCGCCAATACAGGTAAAAAATACGCCGTATGCTGTGTTCCCGGTACGATCTCGCCTGTCCAGAAATCTGCCCAGCGTCTTGTCCCCGGTACCACATAACCTCCATAATACATACATGCATTTAAAATACCATGAAGTGCAAAACCAAGGATCAGTGTCATAAATAGGACGGATACTGCATTTTTATAGTCCCGGTTTTCTTTTTCCTGAAAAGCATATACCGCATACTTGGAAAGCAGATAGGAAAGCAGCGGAAGATACAGGATCATAAAAAATAATCCACGGATTCCCTGAACGATCACATAATAAGAACCGATGGCTGCCGCCAACAGACAGAATCCTGGATCCGGTTTCTTCCATCCTTTCTGTTTCCAAAACAGATAGGATACGAAAACAACACCAAATGCGGCAAACATCCAGTTTGGAAGTCTGTTTTCTGCAAAATAAAAGGTAAAAAGAGTGATGGTTCCGCTTAAAATTCTTTCAGTATGATTTTTTTCCTTCATAAATCCACCTGTCTTAATCCATCTTTAAGGAATAATCTGCTGCATCTAACGTAAAGTTTGGATTATAATACGGATCTCCCGCATCTAATTCTTTCTTCCATTTTCCACGGAACGCGGCAACTTCTCTTTCAAATCTGCGAAGTTTTTCTCCTTCTTCCATACCACGGGTTTTTGACTCATAGTGATACATTTCTGCAAATGGTGTGAAAATGTTCAAATATCCCTTTTCACGGAACTTCATACAAAGATCCACGTCATTAAATGCCACGGTAAAGGATTCATCAAATCCGCCCACCTGAAGAAACAGTTCTTTTTTCACCATCAGACAGGCTGCTGTCACTGCCGATACATCCTGTGCATAGCAAAGTCTTCCCATATACCCAAGATGTTCATGCGGTGCTTTATAGTGGGTATGACCTGCGGCTCTGTGTGCACCAAGTCCCAGTACGATCCCTGCATGCTGGATCGTATTATCTCCATAATAGAGTTTCGCTCCCACTGCTGCCACATCTTCCCGCTGGGCATACATGAGCATATTTTCCATCCATTCTGCCGTGATGACTTCCGTATCATTGTTTAAGAAAAGAAGATAATCTCCTTTGGCTGACTGCACGGCAAAATTGTTGATCTTAGAATAATTAAATCCGCCTTCGTAAGTGACGATCTTTACCTTTTCATTCTTTTTCAGTTCTTCATAGTAGGCAAAGATACTCTGTTCTTCACTGTTATTTTCCACGATGATGATCTCGTAATTTTGATAAGTCGATTCATTTAACACGGAATCTACACAGCGTTTTAAATCCTTCACATGATCTTTATTCGGAATGATGATACTGATCTTTGGAGTTTCCTTTAAAGGATATTTGATCTCAAAGATCGTAGGGAAAGCTCTTGTACTTTCTACTTCTACTTCAATCCCTTCCGTATCTTTGATATGATCATGCACTGCACGTTTGGCTGCATCGATGGCATACGTCTTTGCATTGATATCTGCTGCCACGGATGCCGGATGTGATCTCCAGTAATACAGGATCCTTGGGATGTGGCAGATCTTTTTCGCATGATATGTCAGACGTAAGATCATGTCATGATCCTGACTGCCGTCATATTCTGAACGGAACAATCCTGTTTTTTCTAATAATTTCGCATCAAATACGGAAAAATGACAAATATAGTTGTTTGCACGGAGATTATCTTTTGAAAAGTCCGGTTTAAAATGCAGTACGATGATATCGTTGATGTCCGGTGACTGGAACGTTGCCTCGTCACAATATACATAATCTGCACCTTCGTCACAGATTCTCTTCATACTTTCAAAAAGCACGGACGGATGAAGGATATCATCATGGTCAAACAGACCGATATAATCTCCTGTTGCCATATGGAAACATACGTTGGTATTTCCTGAAATCCCCAGATTTTTCTCAATCTTCTGATATTTGATCCTTGGATCGTTTTTCTGATATTCTGCAACGATCTGTCCCACTTCTTTGTGTGCATCGTCACTTCCGTCAGCCAGACATAATTCCCAGTTTTCATACGTCTGATACTGTACCGAATCGATCATTTCTCTTAAAAACTTTTCCGGCGTATTGTACAGCGGCACAAGGATACTGATCTTAATATCTTTCGAAAATTTTGTATTTCTTTCTCTTTTTTTCTGTGCTTCATCCGGAAAACTTGCCGTACCAAAAGTGATCCGTTTCTTTCCTTCAAATTTTTTCTGAAGAAAACGTTTCCACATTCCCTTCACACCGCCGTAATGATGATAAGCATTTCTCATGCGGATAAAGAAATGTACTACTACACGCAGCGGCTTTGATAATTTCCAATACCATGTATCTCTGACACCATCAAATCTTGGATCTTTTCCCGGTGTCTGCTGTTCATGTCTGCTCATAATTCTATCCCTTTTATTTTCTATTAGATTTTTCATTTCTGGTTTGCTGTTTTTTCATGTTCTCCGTAAGATGCTCATTTTACATCTGAATGACGGGAAAAACATTTTTTGATCTGTTTTAACCATCTGTACGGTTTTGAATGTTCTATCCGGTCACATTTTTCTGCTTTTTCCAACAGTTTCATCCACACATAACCGGTTTCTTCTTTTAAATATTCTATCGTAAGATCTGCATGGATCTGTCCGGTTCCCGGTACGATTCCTTCTAAAATGATCTGTGGATCTGTCGTTGTATACAAAATACTTTTTTCATACGCTTTTCCATTATGTGAAATCTTCAGATCATAACTGCCGCCACATTCTCCCACAAGGCGATGAACGGTCACCATGCACGGTTCTTCGCAAGGATCCAGCCGAAGTGCTGTTACTTCCGGCGAAATAGAAAGCGTAAACCTTCTTCTTCCATAAAAGTCTTCCTTCACTTCTAACTGATAAGAGTTTTCTTCTGAAAATCCCTGTCCGTGATCTTCATAAATCTTCATTTCCGGCTGATGAGCTCTGTGAAGGATTTCTTTCAGATCGATCGTTTTTCCTCCATACGATGCTTCCAGTGCTGCTCTCGTTTTTGTATCACCCAAAAGATACAGCTGCAGACGATGTTCCATTGTATCAAAAAGATTTTCTTCTTTCTCCGTAATCGACAGCATCCTGCATATTTCGTTTCTTTGTAAACTCTTTTCTTTCCTTTGCTCGCAATACAGTTTCACCGAACGATAGATGATGAACTTGATCGGAATCTGGAAATCAAATGTCCATTCATAATCGATCACATTCCATGTTCCATCTACAAGAAGGATATTCGAAAAGATCAAATCTATATTATTAAGGCTTGCAGCATTCTGAGGAGTGTCAAAAACAACTTCTCCAAAAATTTCAGTAAATTTTTCACAGGCAGTAAACGGCTTTGGCTTTAACAGCTTTTCCAGTTTCTCTGCATATTCTTTAATTCTGTTTAAAAATGCCGCAGGATCATTTTGTTCAAGGTCATGATCTAAAAGTGCTTCCAGTGTTTCCCCTTTCAGGAACTCAAACTCTGCTCCCTTTTCCGTCAGTGTACAGCGGTTGACCTGCACGCCTTCCGGTTCATACTGTTCTTTCAAAAGCAGTTCCCATCGTTTCAATGCTTTGATATGATCTGCTGCCTTTTCTCCATAAGGAACTTTTCTCACGATCTTCGTTCCGTCTGTTTTCCGGACGATCTCTGTTCTGATACGATAAGACGCTTCCCGTTCAACAGAATATTTTACAAATAAAAGTTCTTCTTCTGATGTCTGTTCTTCTAACGTCAGATCGAACAGATAGGAATTGGAAAACTGCGAAAACCAGCCTTCCCGGATCAGTCCGTCAAGAACTTTCCCTTCATCAAAAAGACAGATCTTTTCTTCTTCCAGATTTTTTTCCGGTATACGAAGCTCTCCCACAGAGGGCAGATGCCCGTCTGTATATAGTGCCGTCATACACCGATGATCCGGATACGGATAATACGTCTTTGCAAAAGAAAATCCATGTTCTTTCGCCATTTCCAGTACGGCATCTTTGGAAAAAGTACGAATCCCTCCGGCAGACGGATAGCCTTCCAGACCTTCAAAATACGTTCCGGTCAGATGTTCTTTACTTCCGGCAAAGTACTTTAATCCATAACGATTATCCACTGCAAGGATCACATGTCCCTTGGGATTCAAATGCTCCTTCAGCAGTTTAAAAAACTGACCATACGGATCTTTTCCCTGCAGATACCGGGGTACTTTTGCAAATGCATCACCTGCCACGATGTAATCCCACATTCCCTGTAAATTATCCAGATTTTCAGTTAAAACCAGTAATTTTTCATTTTTCTTTACAGGAATCCAGTCTATATAATTATTTTTTAAATGGGTTTCAAACATATGCAGTCCCCCCGTTTTTTACTCCACCGTAATGTGTGACTCCATATCAAAGAAGCCCACCGTATTTTTATCGGACAATACATTAAAGCCGATGAGATCGTACAGTCTGTGATAAACGACAAAATTATCGCCTACATAGCCGGTACAGCCCAAAGACAGCAGATAGTCACCGCCCTGCAGGTTCATTTTCTGCTCATAGGTAACGATCCGTTCTTCCCCAGCCTGCACTGTACCGGTCTCGATCCGTTCAAACATCGTATTGGTACCGGTAATATCCGTTCCCTGTTTGTTTTTGATCGTGATCGTAAAGATCGGATTTTTCACAGTTTCATGAAAATGGATCTTTGCTTTTACCTGATAAACAGAGCCTTTTTCAATGATACTGCTGTAAGCACCATACTGGTCGATCATGGCAAAATCAACGATCTCTGCCTGTTTCTCGCCATAGTCCGTAATGGTCGGATTGATCTCGAAATGATCTTTCCATGCCTTACCGCTGTCACTTTTTTCTCCGATGCTGCTCTTACCGCTGACATCTTCTAACGTTTCTTCGTCCAGCTGATGCACTAAAAGTTTTTTATACATATTTACCATGTCTTTTGGATTGCCTTCTGCCAGCTTCACGCCTTTATTTAGCAGGATCACCCTGTCACAGTATTTGGCAATGCTGGTCAGATCATGACTTACAAAAAGAATGGTCTTTCCAAGTTTTTTAAATTCTTCAAATTTGTGATAGCATTTTGCCTGAAAGAAAACGTCTCCTACGGACAATGCTTCATCTACGATCAGAATTTCCGGATCGATATTGATGGCTACCGCAAATGCCAGACGCACAAACATTCCGCTGGAATACGTCTTGACCGGCTGATGGATAAAATCACCGATATCTGCAAACTCCAGAATATCCTGCAGCCGTTCATCGATCTCTTTTTCTGAAAATCCCATCATGGTACCGTTCAGATATACATTCTCAAGACCGGTATATTCCATATTAAAGCCGGCTCCAAGCTCCAGCAGTGCCGAAATACGTCCATTGATCTCTACATTTCCGGATGTTGCATTCAGCACTCCGGTGATGATCTTTAAGATCGTTGATTTACCGGAGCCGTTAACCCCGATGATCCCTACTGATTCTCCTGTCTTGATCTCCAGATCCACATTTTTCAGAGCATAATGTTCTTTATAGCAGACCTTTTTGGACAATCCAAGAGAATCCTTTAACCTGTCACGGTTTCTGTCATATAATTTATAGATTTTTGTCAAATCTGTAATCTTTATCGCTGTATCGCTCATAGTTCTCCTTCTATAATCTGTACACGCTGTCTCATCATCTTTTCGGACTTCTTTCAAATATCACTTTGAGCAGCTGAATTTTAATTACTGTACACAGTCATATTTACAGGATCATTTAGAGTTTTTCTTCGCAAAAGGAGCCTGCTCACACCTGAATCATGCTTTTACGCAGCGAATCAGCAAGTGATTCGCTGCTTTCTGTACAGTAACAAATTTATATCATGCCGTATGATAGATCCGTCATACCGGCTGTTTTACGAATAGTATTATAATACGTCTGCAAAATGCACTTTCAGCTTTTTAAATACATGGATCCCGCTTCCTAAAAGTACCAGCACCACTGCCCAGAAGTAAATGGTCAGCAGAGGGCGTTCCCAGAAGAACACTTTATAAAACAATGCATCACGATATCCATAGACCACATAGTACAGCGGATTCAGCTTAAAGATCGGCACAAGCCAGCCAAATCCTTTCTGTGTCAGCATATCCAAAGACCACATGATCGGTGTCATCCAGATACCGATCTGCAGGAAAATGTTGACGATCTGGGACAGATCCCTGAAAAAGATCACAACGGCACTGGTCCAGTAACAGATCGCCAGTACCAGTACAAACAGGCAGAAACTATAATAAACCACCTGAAGCATATAAAGATCCGGCCATAATCCGTAAAGAACGTTTAACAGCAGCATGAACAGCACAAAAAAAGCATGGATGAACAATGCCGCCGCACATCTGACGATCGGAAGTACATCGATATTAAATACGACTTTTTTTACAAGATAATTATATTCCAGTAACGAATTGGTTCCATTGGTCAGTGCTTCTGAAAAATAGAACCACGGTACCAGACCGGAAGTCAGCCAAAGTACAAATGGTACTTCCAGACCTTCTTTTAAAACCTGCGTTCCATTTCCAAGACCTACCTGAAATACAAACCAATATACCAAAACGATCATGACCGGCTGGATCATTGCCCAGAGAACGCCAAAGTTCGATCCGGCATATCTTGTCTTAAAATCATTTTTTGCAAGTTTCCAGATCAAAGCTCGATTCTCTTTTATCATCTTTGGAAACTGTAACAATTCTTTTATCATATAACCTTTTATTCCTTATTTCTTTAAAGTAGAAAGACCGCCCCACTGCTGATCTTTTTCAGACATGATCAGTTCCATGCCTTCCGGGATCGGCCATTTAACACCGATTTCAGGATCATTGTATGCAAGACCGCCCTCATCATTCGGATGATAGAAATCCGTACATTTGTAAGCAAATTCTGCATAATCAGACAGCACTAAAAATCCGTGGGCAAATCCCTTCGGGATAAAGAACTGTTTTTTATTTTCTGCGGACAGAAGCACTCCATGCCATTTGCCATAAGTTGCAGAACCTTCTCTTAAATCCACTGCTACGTCAAATACTTCTCCATTTACAACACGCACCAGCTTGTCCTGCGGATAATTGATCTGAAAATGCAGTCCGCGAAGAACACCTTTTTTCGATGCAGACTGATTATCCTGTACGAACTGTACGTCGATCCCTGCTGCTGCAAAATCATTATAATTATAGGTTTCCATAAAGTATCCTCTGGAATCCCCGAATACGGTCGGTGTAATGACCTTTAATCCTTCAATCTCACATGTTTCTACTGTAATCTTACCCATTGTTCTTACTCCCTTTTATAATCCGTTTGCAATATCTACCAGATATTGTCCATAAGCTGTCTTTAACAGCGGCTGTGCCAGTGCAAGCAGCTGTTCTCTGTCAATAAATCCTCTTCTGTAAGCGATTTCTTCGATGCAGGACACATACATTCCCTGACGTTTCTGGAATGTTGCTACGAAGTTTGCAGCTTCTAAAAGATTATCGTGGCTTCCTGTATCTAACCACGCAAAGCCCCGTCCCAAAGTTTCTACATGAAGATCCCCTCTGCGGAGATATTCGTTGTTGATGCTTGTGATCTCAATCTCTCCTCTGGCAGACGGTTTTACATTTTTTGCGATCTCTACGACATCATTGTCATAGAAATATAATCCCGGAACTGCATAATTTGATTTCGGATGTTCCGGTTTTTCTTCGATGGAAAGTGCCATGCCGTTTTCATCAAACTCTACCACTCCATATTCTCTTGGATCTTTTACATAATATCCAAAGATCGTAGCACCTTTGTCACGGGATGCTGCTTCTTTTAAAACTTTTGAAAAACTCTGACCATAGAAAATGTTATCACCAAGTACCATTGCTACTGAATCATTTCCGATAAAATCAGCACCGATGATAAATGCTTCTGCCAGTCCTCTCGGATATTCCTGTACGGCATAATGCATTTCCAGTCCAAGCTGGCTTCCATCACCCAAAAGCTCTTCAAATGTCGGAAGATCTCTTGGTGTAGAAATGATCAGAATTTCCCTGATCCCTGCCAGCATCAGCGTAGACAGCGGATAATAGATCATCGGTTTATCATAGATCGGCATGATCTGTTTGGAAATTGCTTTGGTTAACGGATAAAGTCTTGTACCGGACCCGCCGGCTAAAATGATTCCCTTCATTTGTTTTTCCTCACTTTTTATTTATTTTCACAAAACATCTCTGCAGGTTCTTTTATAAAACTTTTTTTATCACAGTTTTCTTCTTATAAAATATCCTGCCGGATCTTTTCCTGTTTTTTTGATTTTTGAATGGACTGACGGATCTTTCCGGCACTTAGGAACACTGCTGTTCCCAGTAAGGAAACTGCTGAAACCGCAAACGCTGCCGTCCATAAGACAGGTTCTTCGAATCTTAAAAAGATCGTTCCTTCAAACTGTGCCGGAAGGGTAACGGTGATCAGATTTTCTTCACTGTCACTGATCTCATATTCATTGCCCTTTTCATCAGTTACCTGATATCCTTTATAATTTAAAACCGGAAGAACTACCGTTCCTTCTTCGTTTCCTGTTTTGCAGGAAACGTCCAGTTCACAGCCTTTTCTGGTCACAAATTCTGCATATTCGGTACCGCCATCTATGTGGATTTTTCCATCCAGATTTTCAATATGCGTACCGGAACGAAGATATTCTTCTCCCATAACTGCCCATGTACCGATGTTAGCGGTATCATAATATACATTTCTTTCCAGATTATCTGCATAATAGCCGGTAAATACAAACGTCATCCCGACACTGATCACGGCACATACACCGATGACCATTTCTTTGCTGACTTTCAGATAGTTCTCCACATCTGTTCGGTCTAACAGAAATCCTAACAGCATGGTCAGAAAGATGATCGCAAGTCCTACATATCTCCACGGGAACTGTACCTGTGCAAGAAGGTCAAACACTTTACAGTCATGTGCAAGACTGTTCCATGGGAACACATTCGTCGCCATAAAAAGCATCAGACCGGATAATATGACCAGGATCTTGATCTCTCTTCCTGCCTTTTTCATTGCCCAGAGAGTAATTCCTGCTGCCAATGCAAGCATCAGAACCAGTCCCGGATTAAAAAGTGCTGTATACCAGTCTCCGAACGGATCGCTGAAAAATGCAAAAAAGTCTCCAAGATTTGCACCTTTTTCCTGAATCGTTCTGGCCGCTTCTCCTGTCACGGTGTCAGTGATCTCTACCGGAACATTCACATAATAATCTAAAAACGGCACCAGAAATCCTGCACTAAATAACAGTGTTTCCAAAACTGCCAGTGCATAGGTTCGAAAGGTCACAAAAATCCTTTTTTTCCAAAGAAATAAGAAAACCACAAGCAGTAACGCAAATGCTGCCATTTCTGCGGATAATGTATGTGCGGTCAGGATTCCGGTCATACCGAGTGCAAGGATCGTAGCATTCTTCAGATTTTTCTTCCATGTATCATTTTCTTTTTCAGCATAAATATGATATGCAGCCAATGCCATCAGCGGCAAAAAGATCAATGCACAATATTCTCCTACTGCGGTTCTGATATAAACATCCACCAGACGATACGATGCCGTCATATATACGAGCGTCGTCAGCAGCGAAACAGAGCGTTTCCTAAAAATCTTTCCAAAAGAATAGTCCGCGATCAGTACACCGCCTGCATTCAGGAGCAGCACAAATGCCTTGTATGCCTGATCGATGGTAAAACCAAACAAACGCAGCACTGCCGGAATGTATAAAAGCACATCTCCGTAATAAACCGATACCGGATAACCATGTTCTGCCATCCATACCGATGAGATCCTTACCGGAAAATGTCCATAACTTAACTCTGTCGCAATCCCTTCGATACGGGTCAGATGAAATTTCAGATCATGCCCGTCAAGTCCGGTATAAAAAACCGGGATGGAAGAAACAAACCAGATACCGATCAATGCCAGAAGATATCTTCTTTTTTCTTCTGTACACTGTCTGTAATAAAAGACAAAAGCGATCAATGCCATCAATGCTGCCACATAGACCATACTTCTTTTCAGGTCATTTTGATTTCGGTCAATGCTGATCCCGGAAACAGAAAAATCGCCTTTTCCGTTATACCAGAACGTCAGCTCAAAGTTGTCAATATCTTCCGTGATCTGAAAATCAAACGAAATGATATTGGCATTTTTATCAAGGATCACCGGGCTGCTCTTGACGTACCCTTTATTCGTTTTATAAACATAAGGCTGACAGCTTTGGTCTTCCTCTGCTTCATAACAGATCGTTGCGGTATAATCCCCTTTTTCTACTTCTGCTACCGGTCCGTGCAGAAATGTCACAGAACTTCCAAGTCCGTTATCTGCACTGATCTGCCACTGTTCGTCCTTATATTCCGCATAATTGGAATACCACTGATCCAATGGGATCTCCAGACGTTTCTGGGTATTTTTACCGCCAGCCAGCAAAAAGATCAGATAAACTGCCGCGATCAAAAATTCTATGAGCAGCAGCCTTTTTACCTGTTTTTTCATTTAATCTATCTCCACTTTTCGTAAAACAAAGTCCTTATCTGTCATAAAATTATGTGCAAACATCAGATAGAGTGTTCCATCCTGCTGCTGTACTTCATAAAGCCGAACCCCTTCATTGCTCTTCATACTGATCTTTTCATCGTATTCCGTAAGATGCTCAAAATCTGCATCAAAAAAAGCAGAATAGGCAGAAGCCCCATTATAAGAAGTGCCCGGATTTTCTTTATCACTGCTGTAATACAATCGCCATCCGTTTTCTTCCCGAAGCAGACAGGCTGGTTCGTTATCGCCTCCATTGTCAATGAGGATCTTTTCTTCACTCCATGTCCTTCCCTGATCAGAAGAAGTTTTCAAACAGATTTTAGAAGGTCCTTTGTCATAATCTTCTTTTTCATAAATGCAGTATAACATATCATTCTCATATAAGAGATCGATATCTTCGATATCCTGCTTTTCAGAGATCACCGTACACCGGTGTTCCCAGTTTTTTAAGTCTTTCGACGCAAATAATTCCAGTGTATAGATTCCGTTATCACCTTCCGGATCCGGATTGTTGATCGTTCCGTCAATGGTCGTATAAGTGACCAGATACGTATCTTCCACTTTGCAGATGGTCGGATCGATCGCAAGCAATTCCGTCGTCAGGATCACTTCATCAGAGATCAGTTCCAGATCATCATCTAATCTCATCAGATGGGTTTCGTTATCATGATTGCTGTATACGACCAGCCCTTCTTCCGGACACGTATAGAGCCATGATGCTTTCAGACCTTCATAGCTTTGGATCACATTTCCGTAAAAATCCAAAACCTGAATCCCTTCATCCACACTGGTAATGATCGATTCGTTATAAAATTTTGCATCTGCATTGGCATATTTTTTCAGATAAAAACCCTCTTTTTCCTGAAAAAAGTTCCAAAATACGCCAACTGCAAAAAACAGAACTAGCAGTGCCAAAATGACACTGCTGATTCTTTTATTTGTACATTTCTTCATAATACTTCTGGTAATCACCGCTTGTTACATTTTTCATCCATTCTTCATTTTCAAAGAACCATGCGATGGTCTTTCTAATGCCTTCTTTGAACATTGTTTCCGGATACCAGCCGATCTCTGCTTTGATCTTGTCCGGAGCGATGGCATAACGTCTGTCATGTCCTTTACGGTCTTCTACGTAAGTGATCAG
>CAZWLV010000007.1:0-22978 GCA_964634715.1 uncultured Lachnoclostridium sp.
GAAAATGCTTACGCTTTTGAGCATGGACTTCCACTGGACAATATCGTACAGTAATTTTCATAAAAATCTTGGCTCTGACTTGAAACGGTCAGAGCCTTTTTCTTTTGTAAATAAATCAAGTATCAAAAATCAGGTTACTTATCTGAAAACTTATTATCCACTTTTAATAAATATTCAATTTTGGCTAATAGAAAATAAATGCAGATCGCAACAATATAAAAACGGGTGCAACCCCTTTTTCAGAGATTACACCTCATTTTCTAAAATACTTCCTTATTTACAAACACTTTCGCAAGATTTTTATTTCCTACGAGATCGGTTCAAAATCAGCTGCTCCATGTTTGCACAACGGGCATATGATATCATCCGGTAAAGTTTCTCCTTCATAAACCCATCCGCACACTTTGCACACAAAGCCTTTCTTTCCTTCTGTTTCCGGCTTTGGTTTTACGTTGTTCTGATAGAAGTTATAAGTCATCGTTTCGTTAGAAGAAAGCACTCTCGCTTCCGTCACAGAACAGATAAACATTCCATGGGTATCTAAGTCCACATAGCTTTCTACCTTCAATGACATAAAGGAATTGATATATCTTGTCAGGAATGCAAGTCCGTTATCTGATTTTGCAGAGTCCATTCCGGCAAATTTATCCACGGTACGGCCGCTCTGGAATCCAAAACGCTCAAATACAGAGAACGGTGCCGTTGTGTCCAGACAGTTAACATTCATGATTCCCGTCTGTTTGATCACATGATGAGAATAATTCTGTTTATTGATCGTCACTGCAATACGGTTCGGTGTATTGGTTACCTGAGAAACCGTATTTACGATCAGTCCGTTATCTTTCTTTCCATCGTTAGAAGTTACAACATACAGACCATATCCGATGTTAAATAATGCTGTCAGATCATTTTTATTCGCTGTTGTTTCCTGACGCTGTAAATAATCCTGACAAAGTTCATCGGATAATGCATCGATCTGTGCCTTGCTTTCATCGTTTAATGCAGACATGATCTTAACGGTTGTATTCATGAAGGTCAGATTTTTGCTTCCTTCGAACATTTTACGCATTACTTTTGCTGCAAGCGGTGCCCATGTACCGTTTTCCATCAGACCAATGATACGTTTCTGATAATTTCTTTCTGTCAGATGATGGATAAATTCTTTCATAAACGGGAAAATGTCGGCATTATATGTCGTCGTTGCAAGCACCAGTTTTCCATAACGGAATGCATCTTCTACCGCTTCTGCCATGTCGCAGCGTGCAAGATCGTGAATGATCACTTTCGGGCAGCCTTTTTCTCTTAATTTCTGTGCCATCAGCTCTACGGCTGCTTTGGTATTTCCATAAACAGAAGTATAAGCGATCACGATTCCTTCGCTTTCCACTTCATAGGAAGACCATGTGTTATAGAGATCAAGATAATATCCCAGATTTTCTTTCAGTACCGGTCCATGCAGCGGACAAATGATCTGAATATCCAGTCCGGCTGCTTTTTTTAACAGTGCCTGAACCTGCGGACCGTATTTTCCAACGATTCCGATATAATAACGGCGTGCTTCGCATGCCCAGTCTTCTTCTACATCTAATGCACCAAATTTACCAAAACCATCTGCTGCAAAAAGAACTTTATCATAAGAATCATAAGTTACGATAACTTCCGGCCAGTGAACCATCGGTGCTGCTACAAAGTTCAGCACATGATTTCCAAGATTTAAAGAGTCTCCTTCTGCTACTACAACTCTGCGGTCTGCATAATCCGTACCGAAAAAGTTTTTCATCATCACAAATGCTTTTGCAGATGAAACTACCACTGCTTCCGGATAAACATTTAAAAAGTTTGCGATATTTGCAGAATGATCCGGTTCCATATGCTGGATCACCAGATAATCCGGTTTTCTTTCTCCCAGCACTTTCTGAATATTATCCAACCACTGATGTGTAAAATTTTTATCTACAGTATCCATTACGGCAATCTTTTCGTCCATGATAACGTAAGAATTATATGCCATACCATTTGGCACCACATACTGTCCTTCGAATAAATCTACCTGATGGTCATTAACTCCGACATATTGAATGTCCTTTGTGATCGTCATTAAAAAATCCTCCTTTTGATGCTGTATGTAAAATCAATCTTTTGATTTTTACCAATATCTTCTTACACTGATCGGGGTTCTGTACAGATAGGAACTGACTTTGATCCCGGTCTTTTGTGTACTTGCATGAACGATCTGACCGTTTCCGATATAGATCGCTACATGTCCTCCATAATAAATGATATCTCCTGCCTGTATCGCACTTAACGAAACACTCTTTCCGCCGCCTGCCTGTGCACCGGAAGTTCGTGGTATGGAGATTCCAAAATGCTTAAATACAGACTGGGTAAAACCGGAACAGTCTGCTCCGTTGGTAAGGCTTGTACCGCCGGAAACATACGGATTTCCCACAAACTGTAATGCATAACTTGCAATAGAAGCTCCGGTTCCGCTTCCGCTGGCTGTCGGAACAGAAACTGACGTATTGCCGGAAGCTGTTGAATTTCCTGATGCTGTTCCGGTTGTCACTGTAGTTCCTGCTGCACTTGCAGCCGCCTGTTCTTTTTTCCGCTTTTCTTCCTCTTCTTTTTGAAGCTTCTGGATCGCTGCGGTCTGTTCTTTGATCGTTTTTTGATATTCTTTTGCTTTTTTCTTTGCATTAGCAAGCTCTGTTTCAAAATCTGCCTGCTTTGCCTTTGCTGATGCGATCTTGCTGTCTAACGATGCTTTATATTGCTGCTGGGCTTCCTGTACTTCTTCCAGTTCTGCCTCTTCTTCTTCCAGTACCGCTTTTGCTTCTGCTACTTTTTCCTTTGTATCCTGATATTCTGTCAGTTTTTCATCATCATAATCAGAAACCTGCTGTACAAAATCAGCTCTGTTGATCAGATCCGCAATACTTTTCGCTTCCAGAAGAAGCATAATATAATCCGTATCGCCGGTTTCATACATATACTTGATCCGCTGTTTCATGGAACTGTACTGTTTTTCTTCCAAGGCTTTGTATTCTTCATACTCAGCCTGTGCTTCTGCGATCTCTTCCTGTTTTCTCTCAAGATCCGCTTCCAGCACTTCCAGTGTCAGCATCGTATCTACAAGCTCCGCATTCAGATTTGACAATTCTGCCTGAACCTCTGCCTTTTTTGACTCTATGGCACTGATACTTTTATTTACTTCATTTAATTTATTTTTTGTTTCTGTCTGCTCCTTCTGTACTTTATTGATCGAAGAAGTCGCAAAGACATTCACACTGCCGCTGCAGACAAGGGCTGCCGCCAGCACAAAACATAATACTCTCTTTTTCATATTTTTCAGTCCTTTGCACATCTTCTTTCAGTATATTCTATGATGAAAAAAATGTAAAGAAGTGCGGCTCTGATTTTATAATTCATTTACATAATTTTTGATCACTTCGACCATTTTTCCAATTGCCGGCGATAAGGCACGAAAGCTGTTTGCGATCACGCCTACCTCACGGTAACATTCTTCTTCCATCGGATACCAGTCCACTCTTTCTCCCTTTTCCATTAAAAGTTCCGGCAGGATACAGATCCCCATTCCTGCTTCTACCATAGCAATGGTAGACATATCATCTACGACATGACAATACGTCGAAGGCCGGATCCCATGTTCTTTCAAAACCCACTGAACATCCGCATCACAGCTTGACCACTGTGTCACAAACCTTTGATTGCGCATTTCTTCGAAAGTAATATATCCCGGATTCTTTGTCTGAAATCCGTGAGGTACTACACATAAAAGTTTATCCTTACATAACGGTTCGTATTCAAATCCTTCTGCTTCTTCTTTCGACATAATGCTCAGATCGATCGTTCCGTTTCGCAGCCATTCCACCAGATCCGAATACGTCCCCTGATAAATTTCAATCCTGATATTTGGGTAATTCTCCTGAAATCTTTTTACGATTTCCGGAATCCATGTACTGCATACACTGTTAAATACACCCAGTTTTACCGTTCCTTTTTCCAGTCCCTGAAACTCTGCAATGGTTTCCTGAAGAGTAGCTTCACTTTGCAGAACTGACCGGACATAAGGAAGCAGAAGCTCTCCATGCGTCGTTAATACCGTTTCCTGTTTTCCTCTTAAAAATAATGCAAAACCGATCTCTTTTTCCATCGAAGAAATCGCATGGCTGACTGCCGAAGGTGTCATATTTAATCGTACCGATGCCTTCTGAAAACTTTTTTCCTGTACAACTGCGTCAAAAATCTCATATGTTAAAAGTGTCATTTTTATTCTCTCTTTCGTTACCTGTAATCCAAAATGCTTGCGATTAATGTTGAATATTTTTCATGTATATCATGAAAATAATGAATTTTACTTAATCGTCATTTTACTATATAATAACCACATAAGCAAGACAAAGTTCTTCCTCCGGGAGCGGAGATTGAACGAAACTTCACCTTCGCTCCCGCTTCACAATAGATTCGTTTATTATAATTAAGCGTTTTATTCACAATTTCATTTATCCTAAAAGTATTCAGAGAAAAAGCACTCCAGTAATGAAGTGCTTTTTTTCTGCCTATTCTGCTGCTGTCACCGGAGTGATCACGATATTTTCCGGCGGAACTCCCGTTTTTCTCGTGATCACATCTTCGATCTGTGCTCTCTGAGCCTCGCTGATCTCCGACTGATTGATCACCACATCCACTTTTGAATCCGAAATACTTACCACTACATCTTCAAATCCTTTCGCTGCCAGCAGTGTTTCTGCTCCTGTTTCCCTCTCTGAAATATCCGTCAGCTCCAGCATCTGATCCACTGCTGCCTGTTTCTGGCTTTCCGATACGACCTCACTGTTAATGATCTCCAGCAAAGATTCCGTATTTTTCGCTCTGGTCTGATCCCTGCTTAATTTCGCCTCGGATGCAAACGAATATGCTGCTGTTTCCGTGCTGGTAAGTACCGCATCCCCCGGCTCTGTATCTGAAACCTCTGAAGTTTCCTCCAAAACTTCTTCTGTCAGACCTGTCGATGCATAAATATCTTCTGCTGAAATATCATTTTCAATCTCCTCCTGCGTAATCACATCTTCATTTGACGTACTGACCGCAGCCAGCTGTTCTGAATCTATCAGAGTGTCTGAATATTTCAGATAACCGGCGATCGCGATCATCACGGCAAGAGCTGTAATGATCAACTGGTTCTTTTTTAAATTCGTTTTCACTTTGAAACCTCCATTTTCATTATACTAATTTTATGAGCATCCAGTCCAAATAATGCTACGATCGCCTCCTGAATTTGTTTTTTTACCAGATCATTTCC
This sequence comes from uncultured Lachnoclostridium sp., assembly GCA_964634715.1. GTDB lineage: Bacteria > Bacillota > Clostridia > Lachnospirales > Lachnospiraceae > HGM12587. The sequence continues at coordinate 5,324 of CAZWLV010000007.1, forward strand.
TGCTCCCTGTGCCACCACAAGAACCCCTTCGATCTCCGGTACGATCTCCTGCACTACATACGGTGCATCTGCGGCATCATAAATCGTCTGTTTTTCATTTCGGCTGGTCGTCGTATTTCTCGTACCGCCGCTGCTGTCTGTCTCCTGCACCTGTTCTTCTGAAAAAGTTTCATCTTTTTCCACGATCACCTTTCCATGATCTTTATAAGTGATCAAAACTTCCGCTTTCCCTACACCGGAAATTTTTTGCAGAACTTCTTTTAACTGCATTTCCAAAGAATCTGTACTCTGCTCCTTTTCAGTCACCTTCTCCGGCACAGCTGTTTCTTCTTCTGCCTTTTCTTCCGGCACCGGGATCACGATCACCAGAAGAAGGATCCCGATCAATACACCGATCAACAGCTGTTCCTTTTTTAAACTTTTTAATTTATGGATCATTCAGCGTCACCTCTATCTCTTCTATCGGAACGATCTCAACTTCTTCCGATAACTCCTGACCAAACTGTTCACTTTTTTCCTGAAATTCTTCCGATTTTTTCACGATCGCCTCTTCCATCTGCTCCTGCTCCCGGACAAATTCCAGAATCTTATTTTCCAAAAATGCCGATGCGGAACCAATCTTAAGCACCGGCTGAAACAGCAGGATAATGAGCAGAAATCCGGTAAACAGCTTTACATACTGCTCATATTTTTTATCCGGAAGCATCTGTACCGCTACACTGACGATCAAAAGATAGCCGACCAGACTTTTTAACCACTGACTCATAAAATCCCCCCTGTCGTCACACAGATGATGGCAATGGTAAGTACAAACATTGCTCCCACCGTCAAAAGCAGTCTTGCCAGCAGACCGATCCCTTCTGCCACATCTTCAATGGCTCCCGTCAGTTTTTCATCAGAAACCGGTTCTGCTACAGCTGCCAATACATGATAAAACACCACATAACACCCAACCTCTGCAGCCGGGATCAGGCAGACTGCCATAATGATCAGTGCCGCTGCCACGCCGATACCATTTTTCAAAAGTGCTCCTGAACCAAGCATTACATCTGTCACATTCTGTGCGATCTTTCCAAACTCGCCCAAGCTGGAAACGCCTTTACTGATCACTGTATGTTTCATCTGATCTACCGCCGGAGAAAGCATCCCCTGAATCATCTGCATACCGGCAGTTACAGCGATCATTCCCTTTAAAAAAAGTAAAATCGCTTTTTTCAAACCATTTCTTCCTCTGGAAAAAAAATCCACTTCGCTTAGATTCCCTGTCATGGCAAGCAGTACATAACACCTGATGGCAGGCAGAAGGACATATGCCACCAGTTTTTGAAGGTAATAGATCAGCACTAAAAATCCTTCATAATAGACCACGGCACTTGTGCTGTAAGAACTCACTGCCGCTGCCATCAGGTAAGCCGGCATCAGTACTTTCATAAAATCGATCAGATCTGCGATCACGCCTTCTGCCAGCTCATAACACACACCGAAAGAACGCATCATGACCAAAAACAACAGCAGATAGATCATATAAAATCCCATGGCGGAAATCTGACGGTTCCGAAATGCTCTGGCGATCGCAGAAAGCATGGCAGCAGACAAGATCAGTAATAACAGATAACCAATGGTACGGCTGTGACCTTTGATCTGCTGTATCAGCATATTTCCCAGCACACCCACACCTTTCCCCCACGAGATCATACCGCCGCTCTCTGTCAGATTTTTCACGATCTGTTCAAAACCGACCTCTTTTCCCATGATCTGCCGTAAAACTGTTTCAATTTCTCCATAATCCAGTTCCGCTGTCATCTTATCCTCCCAGATAATAATCCACTGTTTCCAAAAGTGCTGTCATGACCGGCATACAAAGAACTAAAATACTCAGTTTCCCGAAAAGTTCTATCTGTGATGCCAACGTATTGGCTCCGGCATCTTTGCATAGATCTGAAGAAAATTCTGACAGATAGGTAATCCCGATGATCTTGACCAAAATCCTGATATACGCACTGTAATCAGAAAAATAACTTTGCAAAAAGCGAAGTTCCTCCAAAATCGCATCTAACTTCAGCAAAACTGCCAGTCCTAAAAAAATGCCGATAAAAAAAATGATCCACAGAGCATATTCCGACCTTATCGTCTTTAACCACGCTGCCAGAATCGCTGCACATACCCCAATGGCTGCTATCTTTATCATATCTTTCTCCGCTAAAATTCAAACATTTTCTGCATTGTCTCAAAAAATTCCAAAACATAAGGCATGATCCAGAAAAGAACGATCAAAAGTCCTGACAAACTCATCAAATGTCCCAGATCATCCCTGCCGCTGTTTTTCAAAAGCTGACTCAAAACCGATACCAAAATTCCCACTGCTGCTATCTTAAAAATAATCCCAACACTCATACCTTTGACCTCAAATGATCAGCAACGTCAGAAGTGCACCTGCGGTCACTCCCATTGTCTGATACAGTTTTCCTTTTTTCTCCCGCTCTTCCTTTGCCTGCCGGATCGCTTCTTCCGTCCGAAGGATCCCCAGATTCAAAGTTTCTGTCTGCATCGCCAGATCCAGATATCCAAAACTGCTCCCCAAGATCTTCAAAAGCTCCAGATCCTCCTCTAAAAGTCCCTGTTTATCAGAAATAGTTTCGATACTTTCCTGCCATATTTTTTCAAATCCTCCTGCTTCATGCTGTTTTAAGCGTTGTGCAGTATCTCTTAAAAATCCCGAAAACGGCTCCGCTGCTTTTTCTGAGACATGTTCAAAGGCATCTGTAAGTTCTGCTCTGTAAAAACGTAATTCTCCCTGTAAAAGCAGCATCATACGTTTCATTTCCTGTAACTTTTTTACCCGTTCTTCCAGCTCCTCCGCTTTCAGAAAACCAATCGCAGCCGCAGAAGACATCAAAAACAGGGCACCGATGATCTTTATGTACATTTTCTATCCTCCCAAAGAACCTCAAAATCCTGACCATAGACCGCTGCCACCCTTCCGGGTATCTTTCCTTGTTTCAGAAGAATATACCGTTCAAAAACCCGCTCTTCTACCAATCCTGAAAAACCCGGTTTTTCTAAAAAATCCTGTAAACTTTCCCCATGCAGCGTTGCCAGCACCTTGCAGCCGCAGCGAAGTGCGTTTTCGATCGCCCAAACATCATCAATCCCTATCTCATCCACAGCCAGAACTTCCGGTGACATCGATCTTAAAAGCATCTCCATCCCAATCTTTTTCGGACATCCGTCAAGCACATCTGTCCGAAGCCCCAGATCATAACCGGAATCTCCACGGCAATTCCCTGCAATTTCTGACCGTTCATCTACCACACCCACATTCACCGGGGATTCCTGACTGCTGCCATTGGAAAACATCCTTACCGCATCTCTTAAGAGTGTCGTTTTTCCTCCTCCCGGAGAAGAGATCAGCAGTACATGACAAGGCTTCCCATTCTGATAAAAAAATCGGTGCCACGGCTCTGCACAGCCTGTTACCGGATGAGCAATCCTAAGATTCAGTGCCGAAATCTGTTTTAATGTCTGGACTCCATCCGGATTCAATACCGCCCTTCCTGCGATTCCGATCCTGTGTCCTCCCGGAATGGTCAGATACCCCCTTCGAATCTCTTCCTCATATGCATAGCCGGAATAGCCGCAGGCTGTTTCCACCATCTGTTTAAGATCCTTTCCTTCAGCACATAAACCTTCTTTCCATCGTTCTGTCAATCCGCCATTTTCTTTCAGATAAAATTCTTTTTGTGTACCGGATAAGATCACCGGTTTTCCAATCCTCAAACGGATTTCCTGAATTTTTTGAAAATCCAACTCTGTTCTTTCCAAACTTTGCCTGATCTTTCCACAAAATAGAAATAAAATCTGCTCTCTGATCATCTTGTCCTCACCTCTTTGTGCAGTATATGAAAACAGGCATAAAAAAAGACCCGTAACTTTCGTTACGAGTCCATATTTTCCGGAATAAACAACATAGCAAAACTGAATGCAAGCAAAATACAGCAGATCCAGATCGCCCGGCAGCCGATGCTTTCTGTAAGGATACTTCCGATCCCTGCACCGATGGCAAATACGAAGATCACCCAGAAATACGTCTGGGATTTATCAAGAACCTCCTTATTTCCCGTCACAAGATAATTGCACAGTGCCTCTACTCCGGATCGCATATTGCCGATACACATGGTACTTGCATAAGCATATCCATGAACTTTTTTAAATGACTGTACCTGCATTGCACACACAAAAGATACCAGAGCATTTGCAAGAGGATCCAGCGTATTCGGAATAAATCCGACGACAAAAAGCAATACCATTTCTATTAAAAGAATAATCTGTCTCCAATGAAACTTTTCATAACTTTTCAGTTTGATATGTATCATTTCCGCTGTCATTGTACCGACCATAAATGCTGTGATCGGAATCAGATACTTCACTACCACTGCCCATTCTCTGCGGAACAATGCCGTACTTAGTAATACGATATTTCCAGTCTGTGCATTTGCAAACACTCCTCCGCGGCAGCAATACGTATATGCATCCTGAAAACCACCTGACAAAATGATGAATATGGCGGCACGGAAACTGTCAGACATTTGTCCGTGGTGCGGCTCAATCCCTTTCATGTTACCTCCATAAATGATTCCTGTTCATTTCACTTCAGTCTTCATACGTTCTGATGACCAAAACTACGTTATATCAAAGGCTCTAACCATAACGGTTAAAGCCTTATAAAAATCAATTATTCTGCTTTTACATCTTTCATAGAGAAGCTGATTCTTCCCATTTTATCTTTTCCGAGGCAGACAACTGTCACGGTATCACCCAGTGTCAGAACATCTTCTACACGGTTGATTCTTTCTTTCGAAATCTTAGAAATATGAACCATACCTTCTTTGCCCGGAGCAAATTCGATAAATGCACCGAATTCTTTGATGCTTACAACTTTCCCTTTGAAGATCATGCCTTCTTCGAAATCAGTTGCGATCGTCTTGATCATTTCTACGGCTTTATCCATATTTTCCTGATCAACGCCGCAAACAGATACTGCACCTTCATCTGTGATGTCGATCTTCACGCCAGTCTGTTCGATGATCGCATTGATCGTCTTACCTCTCTGACCAACAACATCACCGATCTTCTGAGGATCGATCTGGATCTGAATGATCTTCGGAGCAAGTTCTCCAACAGTTTTTCTAGGTTCAGCGATTGCCGGTTTCATACAAGTATCCATGATGAATAATCTTGCTTCACGACATCTTGCGATCGCACCTTCTACGATCGGTCTTGTCAGACCATGGATCTTAATATCCATCTGGATCGCTGTGATACCTTCTGTTGTACCTGTTACTTTAAAGTCCATATCGCCGAAGAAGTCTTCAAGACCCTGGATATCTGTTAATAATACATAATCATCATCTGTATCGCCTGTTACAAGACCACAGGAAATACCTGCAACCATCTTCTTGATCGGAACACCGGCAGCCATTAAGGACATGCAGGATGCACAGGTAGAAGCCATGGATGTAGAACCGTTTGATTCAAATGTTTCAGATACTGTTCTGATCGCATATGGGAATTCTTCTTCTGAAGGAAGAACCGGTACCAATGCTTTTTCAGCCAGTGCACCATGTCCGATCTCACGACGTCCCGGACCTCTGGATGGTTTTGTTTCACCTACAGAATATGCAGGGAAGTTATAGTGGTGCATATATCTCTTGCTTACTTCATTTTCATCCAGACCATCGATCTTCTGGCTTTCAGATAATGGAGCAAGTGTTGTCACGTTACAGATCTGTGTCTGTCCACGAGTAAACATTGCAGAACCGTGTACACGAGGAATGATATCTACTTCAGCAGACAGCGGACGGATCTGTGTGATCTCACGACCATCCGGACGTTTGTGATCTTTTAAGATCATCTTACGAACTGTCTTTTTCTGATACTGATAGATTGCTTCGCCAAGAACTTCTAACCATTCTTCATTTTCAGCAAATGCTTCTTCTAATTTTGCTGTGATCTGACGGATATTTTCTTCACGAACCTGTTTTTCATCTGTGAAAACAGCAACTTCCATTTCTTCCGGAGTAACGATTTCTTTCATCGCTGCAAATAATTCTTCCGGAATTGCACAGCTTGTATATTCATGTTTTGGTTTGCCGACTTCAGCAACCATTTTATTGATAAATTCGATGATCGTCTGGTTTACTTCATGTGCTTTGTAGATCGCTTCGATCATTTTTTCTTCCGGAATTTCATTTGCTCCGGCTTCGATCATGATCACTTTTTCTGCTGTAGAAGCAACTGTCAGGTTCAGATCACCTTTTTTCCACTGTTCCTGTGATGGGTTGATGATGAGTTCTCCATCGATCATACCTACCTGTGTTGTTGCACATGGTCCACAGAATGGGATATCTGAAATGCTTGTAGCGATCGCAGAACCGATCATAGCAACAAGTTCCGGACGGCATGTCGGATCTACGGACATAACCATGTTGTTTAATGTAACATCATTTCTGTAATCTTTCGGGAATAACGGACGCATCGGTCTGTCGATAACACGGGAAGTCAGGATCGCATTTTCAGATGCTTTTCCTTCACGTTTGTTAAATCCTCCCGGAATTTTACCTACTGCATATAATTTTTCTTCGTATTCAACACTGAGAGGGAAGAAATCGATTCCGTCTCTTGGTTTTTCAGATGCAGTTGCTGTACAGAGTACAACTGTATCACCATAGTGCATAAACGCACAGCCATTTGCCTGTTTACCAACTCTGTTTACATCTACAGTCAGAGTTCTTCCGGCAAGTTCCATACTAAAACTTTTGTACATGTCTAATCTCCTTTTCTACTAATCTTTTTTTCAACTTTCACTTAAGCAGAAGATCTTTTTCATATGCTGCCGACGAAAAACACAAATTCTGTCCGCATTTGAATTCCGAAACCACTGAAAAACCGAAAATGAACATTTTTCAGCTTTTCAGTTGTCTCGGGAATGTCCTTCTGCCTGTTCACGTAAACTCTGAGAAGCTCGCTTCTCGAACTTCTCAAGTTATCGCAGTGCTCGCCAAATCTGTATGCAAGCATGCGATTTTTCTCGCTGTTCACGTAAAAAATAGGGCGGAAAACTTCCGCCCACTTTTTAAAATTATTTTCTGAGTCCTAAACGTTCGATTAAAGAACGATATCTGTTGATATCTTTTTTCTTTAAGTATGCTAATAAACCACGTCTCTGACCAACCATTTTAAGAAGACCTCTGTTTGAATGATAATCCTTTGGGTTTTCTTTCATGTGCTGTGTAAGTTCCTGAATTCTAGCTGTTAAAACTGCAACCTGAACTTCTGGTGAACCTGTGTCGTTTGCGCATGTAGCATATTCAGCCATGATAGCCTGTTTCTTTTCTTTTGAAATCATCTTGATTTCCTCCTTTTCTTTTCATAAACGCCTGATACTAAGAACCGGTCGGAGTGTCCAAGTCCTGAATATCGGCTAATTTTCATACCTTGTTATATTATCACGTTATTGGTGGGTTGTAAATAACTTTTTTAAAGTTTATGCAAAAAGTTTATGCAAAAATAAAAACAAACTAATTTTTATTTCATATACACGAAATACCATATACCCACTTATTCATAACATTCAAAAATCTTATCAGCTTCCAATAGGCTTCAACTCTTTCAGATTCTTAAGATGACATTCACACTCCCTAAAATTTTCAAATTCTTGAATATATACTGGATTACTTAAATAAAATACTTTAGACAGCACTGCACAATATGGTAAATTCGAAGATTTTGGAATTCCACTAGTTGGAAAAACATAATCAAATCCCATTTCTGATGCTTTTTCTGAAGCACATGAAAAATAGCGTATGCCAATTAATTGATCATATTCCTTTCTTTTTTCTCCCATTTCACATCTAACCCATTGCATCAACAATTGAGGAATTATATATTCCGCCGCAAAAGGATCCTGTTTATTAACTCTTATATACGAGCATGCGGCGATCAAAGGATACCAAAGCAAATATGATCCTCGAATAGTGCTTTGTCGCAACAAATATCTTTCTATATTCCTTTTATTTTCATTATTATTTTGCTCGTAAAAAAAATCTTGTGGTTTGACCCCTAGCTCAATAATCCTAATCTCTGTGTTGGAATATTCTGGCACTCGTTCGATTTTGAAAACAGATGCCAACGCAAAATCCTGATGGGGATTCAAATGAATTTCTTCACAACACAATCTTAAAGAAGTTCCCAAATACAGACTAGGGTAACCTGCGATACTATACCTGCTTGTTAAAACTCTATTACGAAGGTTAAATGGCGTATGAAACATACGTTCTCTACTGTAAATTTTATTATCAGTAACCTTCGTAACACGAAATAACTTCAAATTATCATCGTGATTTTCAATATCAAATATACTTTTTTCATAAACTTCTAAAGGATTTCTCATCAATATCCACATTGCTTTTTCAAAGTATCCATATGCTTTCGATGGAAATCCATTCAAATAGCTTTCAACAGCTTTTAATAAACGACCACACACTTGTTTAATTGATTCTTTATCAACTTTCACTGAATCATAGCTTCCTTTTTGCAAATCGGCATTTTCTTCCACTCGCCCAATATAATAATCAAACAATGCTTCTAAGGTTGTTTTAAAATCACCTCCACCCCAACGAATCGGTAAAAATAATTTTTTATCATTTAAAATCTGTTTAAATTCTTTTTCTGATATATCTAAAATCATATAATCTTTTGTATAATAACCATATGTTAGTTATCATATGTCTCCTTTCTTTTACATTTTAATGCAATAAAGAAATACTCTGTATTTAGCTTTTTTCTTCTTTTAATTCGTTATCATCTATTTCAAATATCTCTATCCCTCCATTTGAAAGTAAAATCTCACATCGTACTTTTTGCTTCTTATTCGCATCTTGATACGGGATTTTATAGATATTCTCAAAAACATAACTTTCTGCTGATTCACATAATTTATCCTCTTCCGAATTCTTATATTTCCAAATATAAGATATATCTTCATCCTTTCTTTCTAAAATAATCACTTTATTCACGTTCTCTTTTTTATCCTCTTTTTTCAGTATTTTATATTGCATTTTTCTTTTGGTTTTCTCGTTTTCGTCAAGTATATCCGTTTCGTGATATAAAGCCAACTCATGTACCTGTGATTTAAAAACATCTTCTCCATTTTTTATTTCACAATAAATTTTTCTACCAATATTTTTTGATGTAACTTTCAATTCACAAATATTATCTTTCACTTTCACACCATTGTCTTCTGGTATTTTTTTAAATTTCCCTTCACTATCTTGACAATACCATTCATAAGACACATCTGTTTCTATTTTTTCACAAATAAATTTCGCCAAACATCCTTTCTTTTCAACAGTTTTATATAAAACCTTTCTAGATAATTCTATATTATCTTCTTTCGAACATAAATTCACTTCACGTACTTGCGATTCAAAAATATCTTCTCCATTTTCTATCTTACAATATATTTTTTTACCGATATTTTTAGATGTTATATTCAATTCATAGATATTCTGTTTTATTCCGTTACTGTTTATTTTTCCATCTTTTCCACCAATATTTTGATAATACCAATTATAAGATTTATCGCCATCTCTTTCTTCACAGATAAATTTTAAATGATCCTCATTTTCTTCGACTATTATATTTCTAATTTCCTTTGATTGTTTCGTCTTACCTTCTAACTTCTGAAACCTCAATTTGTAAATTTCAGATTTTGAAACTACTTTATATTTATCTATTATTTCACAATATATTTTCTGACCTTTATTCTCTTCCGTAACTGGAATTTTACAATATGCTTTATCCCCCTCTTTTCTCTCCTTTATTTCCACAAATTTTCCATATCCATCTTCGCAATACCATATATAAGTACTTTCCTGATCTTTTTCCTGTGTTTCACACATTTTCTCATTTGTACAACATAATTTCACTAAAATTTTTGAACCATTATCATTTTCAATGATATCTTCTTTAATAATTCTTGTTTTCGAATATTCGATAATTTCTGTTACAATTTTTTCCGCAAGATAAAAAAATTTTTCTACAATATCCTCATCCATTTCACTTTGTTTATCTTGCACATACATTAATAACTTTTTATATGGATTTTCTAATACGTTAAAAGCTACAATATTTTCTAAAAATTTCTCATGATCTTCTATAACCCATTTACGTATATTCTCATGTTCCTCATCCTCTTTACCAAGATATTTCTTTAAAAACTTCAATACCTCTTTATAGCGATCTAACTCCCTTCTTTCTTGTTCACTATCTCGCTGTTTACCTGATAACTTATTTTTCTTTAACCATCTACTATATATCAAGTCAAATACAACAAACAAATCAAATTCTAATAATGGATATTTCTTCTTATTTTTTAGCGAATCCTCTAATTTTTGGCAAAGAGTAAAGAAACAATCATGATAATCCATACCCTTATTAACATTATCTATTCCAGGAACAAGAATATTCACTCCATTTTCTCCATAAATCGCCAAATCACCATAATAGCACATTGTATATTGACGGTTATATAACATAAATTCTGGATCTTCTATTAATTTTTTTACAAGATTTCGCGAATTGTTACTATTAATCGCATCATAAATTTCTACAGAATGTTGAAAATTCATCCTATTAACAAATAATTCTATTTTATCCAAGTTACTTCCTTCAAATTTCCAGCTGACCGTATCACCTTTATCACCTACCAACATTCTTTTAATCTGATATTTCCTATAAGCTGGTATTTGATCTAAATATGCTAAAATATATATGAGCATAGCTGATGTACTTTCACTAATGCGTTCATCATCATTAATTCTTTTTTGAATCAAATCACGACATACTATAATAAATTTATTTTGATCTGTTCTCCAAAGTTTTTTTATGATAATTGAAATATTTCTTGGAAGTAATTTATTAATAATCGAATTTTCAGGTATCTTTTCCTTAAAATTTTCTGCAAAATATCTCAGTTCTCTGTTATAATGCAATGCCAAAAGATATTCTCTAGTATCATTATATTTCTTTATAAAAATGAATGTTTTATATATTTTGTCAGCATTTTGAGCAATTTTTCTTTCCCAATAATTTGTAGTACTTGGTGCTATATTTTTAAATTTTTCATATGTATATCCTTCATATGAAAACAAATAAGCCATTGCAGGTGCATAATCAACAAAGCCATATCCCAATTTATCTAAACAAATTCTATATTGTTGATCAATATATTTCATATACACCGTATTAATCGAATCTGTTTTTTTACATTCTTTTAAATATTCATAATTATAACAAAGGAAACCCGCATTTATAGACAATCTTCTTAATTTTTCAATTGTTTTACAAAGATCTTTATGAGTCTCTCCATCACTTTCATCATCAACATCTACAATATACTTCACAAAATCCAAAAAGTATTCTTCTTCTCTAACCGGTATCGAATTAACATACATAACATAATTGTGTTCATAATATTTAATTGCAGGCATTGTATTTTTAAATTGAGCCATATTATTTTGACAAAAAGCCATTATATATTTTGAATATTTTGTTTTTGACAAAACATCCAATGTAACTCTACCAATACTATCTTTTGAACTTTCACTCCAAATATCCTGTTCATCCAAACCATCTATAATATAACAAACCGGCAGATATTCTTTTTCTGCTATTTCTTCAGTCTTATTTACAAAAGATGAAAATATTTGTTCCACTGCCAAAGAATAAGAATCTCCCTCTTGAATTCTATTTAAAATAGCATCATTTTCCATATTAAAATAAACGGGAATATATTGCGTATTTCCCTGACTGTACTGATACAGCAGATACACATATAACATACCCAAAAAAGTACTTTTTGAAGAACTATATCCACCTCTGATATTTATAATATTGGGATTTTTTAATTCATTCTCTGATTCAAAACTTTTCTGTATTATATGGTGTAATTGTTCAAAAACATGTTCCCCCTCAAGAGTTTCTATATAGTTTTTTGGTGATTTTATTATATAAAACAAAGAATAAAATTTAGACATTTCTTTCAAAATATTATCAGAATTAATCATTTCACATAATTTATTAGAAAGATTATGCCATGATAAACTTTCTAACGAACTACGTTTATTGTCAGTTTTACTTGCAATCAAAGCAAAACTATTACGTATAATATATTTTCTGCTGTTTTCATAAAGTTTTGCTGCAACAGTATCTATTGGATATATTTTACATTTCCACGTATTCTTCTTTAATAAACATATTTTTCTAACTTGACCTATTTTTCCTTCTTTTACTTCAATCAAATTATATTCAATTTTCTTTTGCAATTTTTTCACTTTACTACGTTGACAATAACTAGGAAGTTCCACCTCTTTAAAAGTGAATGGATGACCACAGAAATAATGTGGGATATCATGAATATATGACGCAATAACACTAGACGTATGCTTATCTCCACATAAATAAACGCCATTACCATCCATAAAATCTTGCAATGCTGACAAAAAATCTGTCATTTGTGAAGTTTGCAAAGTTTCAGCATATGGCAACCTAATATTTTCACAAATATCATACAAAGGTTGATGTGCTACTATAACATTTAATTTTTTTTGAGTTAAAATATCATCTTCTTTATATGTATAATACCATGCACTTTTAGGTTTCTGATTAGAATTTTCATTCAACTTGCCAAACACTTCCTTACAATGAATGCACGCAGTTCCCTTATCAGTGGAATAATTTGTATTCAAAACTAATACTCTTAAATCATCTAATTCCATAGATTGTATTAATCCAACTTCTTCTGTATTATCTTTTAGCTCCTTTAAGAAATCTTTAAAATATTTAAATTCTTCTTTATCATTGTTCCCATGTAACCGAAGTTTATCGTGATTACCACAACAAATAATTATATTATCCTTCTTTATTTCTAAGCTTTTTTTTAAATCTTTTATAATTTTATTTGCATAATTAAATCTTTTTTCAGCAATTTTTTTCAAAATATTATTATATTCTTTGCAATGTGACTCATCAGCAATATTTTCACCATATTGTTGTTTTATCTCATTTTCAATTCCAAAAGAATTAATTACATCTCCTGTATGAATCATATAAGAAACACATATATTTGCATCCTTTAATGTTTTACTCAATTCTTTTAATGCATCCTCTGCATCTTCCATTGATTTTTCAGAAATATGAAAATCTGACACATGTAATATATAAAACGAAGTCTTTTTCTCATCCATTTCTATTTCCCCCTCATCATTTGTCTTTAAAAAGCTCCTACTACAATAAATTCAAATTACAAAAAAACCACCCTCAAACTCTCAAAAAGTTCCAAGGGTGGTTTTACACTTCAAATACAAGATCAAAAGGTCGGCCGCCCTGTAATACGATTGATCTATAACACAATCTTACCATATCATTTTCTTAATGGCAATTCATATTATCATCACGAAACCGCTTTGTACTGGCAAATCACATTTCAAACCAGACACAAACCTTCAGATTTATTCAATTTTTATTCCACAATATTTCCTTCCGCATCGTACATCATTTCCATCGTAACTTCGCCGTTATCATCATAATAAATTTCATGAGATAAATACGGATTTCCATCAGGATCCAATTCGTATGTTGCATCCATACTGATTTCACCGTTTGTTTTGCAAGTCTGTCTTATCAGATTCCCATCTGCATCATAAATATCTTCATAAATATCCTCAGTAACTACATTTCCTTCTGAATCATATTCTGTATAAGACTGCAGCATGGAATCTTCTTTATAAAGTGAAACATACTTTCCACCATCTTCAAGATAAGAAATTTCTTCATTCATGTACACTTCAGCAATTTCCTGATTTTCACATGGCAAGAAATTACTTTCAAAACATAAAACGCCGTCATAATATTCGCAAGTATGCTTCGGATTTCCATCCTCATAATATTCATTTTCATATCTTACTTCAGATAAGATATTCCCTTCTTCATCATAATCCATCTGAATACTCAAAGAACCATGATCGTCATAAGAATAGATTGTATAACCAAATGCATCATTCTCTACGATAGAAGTATTGCAAACTTCACAGTAACCATATTCATCTAATGAATGCTCTGCAAGCTCAACTTTTTCATCGCATTCTTCACACACTTTCCAGTGTTCCTTCTGATCTACGTTCCAATTGTCCCCAGTTATATGTTCATGGGAAGAAGAACATGCTGTCATTGTAACAGACATCATCCCAAGTAACAGCAACGCTGTATATTTTCTTTTCATTTCTTTATCAAAACTCCTTTTTCATTTTCCCATTCATATTCTAGCAGCATATCGGTTAGAAATTTGATCTATCACTCAGCCTCTACCGTAAGTGTAAAGATCTCCACATTTGACTTCTCTCCCTTTGCATTGACCACATAAACAGAAAGTTCATACTCGCCCGGTGTATCCATATCATACTCACCATCTACATGAACGTTTCGGCTGAGATTTTTCCCATTCGCATCTGCTGCACTTTTTACATAACGGCTGATATTAAAACTGTCTCCCGTTTTCAAGGTCACTGCCGTTTCATGTAGTACCAGAACCGGTGCATCTGCATTTTTCTGATCCGTATCTGCATCCGGTTGTTTCTCCGGATCTTTTTCCGATCCGTTATTCAAACTGTTTTTATTTTCAGCTGCCTGATATCTGATCTTTCTTTTAAATTTTCCCAAATTGTTGGACTGATCTTTTGCCACATAAACTACAACCGCATTTTCATCATCGACAACATACAGATTACTGACTCTCAGACTGTCACTAACATCGCCGTCTCTTTCATCTTCCGCTCTCATATCTTTCAGAAGTTCATCGTAAGATGCTCCTTCTGTGTAAGTGTATATTTCATCACTTTCCTGATAAATAACCGGTGCTGACCGATCCTGCATATAAACACCTGTTCCTGCTAATACTCCCAGTGCAATACTTAGCATCAGCAGAATAATTGTAATGATTGATTTTTTCATAAAAATATTTTTCTTCCCTGTAAATCACATAAACAGCTGTGCTTTTTGTACAGGGCAGTACATCCTTTCTCATTACTTATAATATTTATGATATTTTCCATAATACTTTCTGTAATAGCCATCATTCTTGAGGTTCACTTTATTCAGAACAGCTCCCAGAATCTTACAATCAGCCATTTCCAGATTTTTTTTCATTCTCTGGGCAAACTTATAGCTGACACCTTCTGATTGGATCACTAAAACAACTCCATCTGCAAGTTTTCCAGCGATCAGAGCATCTGCAACACTTCCAACCGGAGGGCAGTCAATGATAATGTATTCATAAGCAGTTCTCATTTTTCCTAAAAAATCCGCAAATTTCTTTCCGCCTAAAAGCTCTGATGGATTTGGCGGAACAGGTCCTGCGATCACCATATGAAGTTTATCAATGTTTGTCACACTGAGCATTTCCTCTGCCTCACACTGTCCTGACAAATAGTGAGACAGACCTTTTTTTGCATTTTTGATCTTATGTCTTCCTGCCAGAATTGATTTTCGCATATCCGCATCGATTAACAGTACGCTTTTTCCGGCTTCTGCCAGAGCAAGTGCCAGATTCATCGTTACACTGCTCTTTCCTTCATTTTCAATACAGCTGGTCACTGCGACCACTTTGATATCTTCTCCTGTAAATTCGAGATTAGTACGCAGTGTTTTATAGGCTTCTTTCCCATGAAAATCCATGGTATCTAACTGATTGATCGTAATTGTCTGCATTTTTATTATCCTTTAATCTTTTAAATATTGTTTATCTGGATTTCCTTTTCTGATTTTTTGGATTTCCTGTTTTTTCTTCTTTTACCTGAATTCACATTTTCATTCACCGGAATAATCCCTAATGTACTGATTCCGAGATATCTTTCTACATCATCCTGTGTACGGATCGTATCATTAAACAGAAACAGGATTACGATGATACTGCATGCAATGATGCCGCCCAGCATTCCGCCTAATAACGTATATTTTTTAATACTTGGACCTGATTTTTTATCAGGTAAATTTGCACGTTCTACGACATTAACTGCATCAACGCCCATAACTTCTGCAATATCTTCACTTGCGGTTTCCCTGACTGCATCTGCGATATCTCTGGAAAGATACGGATCTGTGGTTTCCACCGTGATCTCAACAATACGTGTAGAGTCTGGTACATACACACTTACCATACTATACAGATCACCATAAGACATATTCAGATCCAGCTTTTCAATGACACTTTCCAAAACAGTACGGCCTTTGATCAAAACCTCATAATCTTTTGTCAATGTAGAACCTGTCTGCAGATTGCTGTAAGTCATTCCATCATCCTGCTGATTATAAATATAGATACTTGTTTTTGATTGGAATTTTTCCGGCATCAAAAACATTGCGGAGCACATCCCAATCAGTGCACACATAAATGCCGTAATAAAGATCACTACCCATTTATCCAATAATGTATAGATCAACTCTTTTAAATCGATCACGATTTCTTCTTCGTAGTTTTTGTTCTCTTCCATTCGTTTCTCCCGTACTTAAATAATCTGATTTTGTAAAAGTTTTTTCGGATTTTCTACAAGCAGTTTTTCTGCCTCTGTTTTTCCCAACTTTTTCACAAGCCATTCTTCCGTTTTTCCATACACCGGCTTTCTAAAGGCTGCATCATGTGCATCGGTCGCTATAAACTGCACCAAACCTTCTAACAGCATGCTTTTTACAAAACGCTTCCTACTGCCTCCAAAGGTTTTCGCTAAACAGTCTGCATTTATTTGATAGTAAGCACCCATTTTCGAAATCTCCCGGACAAATTCCGGATTCGATGAAAACGCCTGATAACGTTCTATATGGGCGATCACCGGCAAATACCCTTCTGACATGAACTGATATACTGCATTATGTATTTTACGCGGCTCTGTATCTAAGGAAAATTCCATTAAAATATAATCCGATCCTGCTAATGTCAGTACTTTTCCTGCCTTTAACTGTTCTAAAAGCTCATAGGTATAAAAAAGTTCATTTCCTGCATATAACTTCACCGGAATTTTCTCCCGATCAGCTGCATTTTGAAGTTCTGTCAGTAATTTTTTGATCTTTTCCGGTGCTGCATTTCCTTTTTTATAATGAAAATGCGGTGTTGCAATGATTTCCGCAATCCCTTCCTGTGCTGCACATCTAAGCATCTGCAAAGATTCTTCCAAATGCTCCGCTCCATCATCAATTCCCGAAAGAATATGACTGTGAATATCGATCTTACTATTTATCATCTGCATTCTGTAATACTCTCTGTCCTTTGCACTTACTATATCGTAAGTCCCATGCACGATATAGTATCATAACAAATTTTATTCCATTATTCCAGCTTTTTCAATCTTTTTTAGCTTTTTCAATCAACTTTTTCTTAATTTTCACTGCTTTTTGCAAAATCTCCGTCAAAAGATTATCTTTTTATAGCGAAAAATCCTATGACCTAAAACAGATCACAGGATTTTTTTGTTCTTTATCATCCTTTTTACAGCACTCTGACCGCTCTCGTCGGTGTGTTATAATACATACTTGAGATCACGATCCCTG
>CAZWLV010000008.1:0-20770 GCA_964634715.1 uncultured Lachnoclostridium sp.
GCCAGTTTCCAGGGTTTTCTAACATAACTTTTTCAAGTACATCGATAAAGTTAGAACGTTCTTCAGCAGGAACCAGTTCGTTTTCCATCAGGCTCATGGAGAATAATGCTTCTCTTAAACCGTAAGTTAAAGCAGGACCTACTTTTAAGATTGCGATTCCGTCTTCCACCATTGCTTTTAAGCAGGCAGCACTCTGATAGTCTGTAGAATGACCTTCAAAGCATACTTCCGGGAAATCTTTTAATGCAGCACATAATTCTGTTGCGGCATCATGGTCGTATAAGAATACCTGATCATCACCGAATTCTACACCCGGCTGAACAACAACTGCGATGACATCGTTCATACCATCAGCAACGCCTTCTTCAGCCCAGACACGTTTGTAAGTAGCTACAGTATCTTTGAATGCTTCGACGCTTGTAACTGCCAGAGAATCTTCCGCTTCCTGTGCACCGCCCGGAATCGGAACTTCTGAACCGATAACGAATACCGGACGCATTGCTTCCGGTTTTTCAGCCTTTAATTCTTCATAACCTTTGATCGCAGCTTTATAAAGAGTTGCTCCACGGCGTGCGATCACTTCTGTAGAAAGAAGTCCTTCCGCATCATCTGCAACTTTCATACTGGTGTCTAAATGGATTTTTGTAAATCCTGCACGTGCATACTGATATACAAGTTCAATGGATTTTTCCATTGCTTCTGCTTCCGGAAGGTTCTGCCATGTCAGAGGTCCTAAGTGGTCTCCGGCTAAGATCACCTGCTGTTCCGGTACACCGATCTTTTCAGCCATATCTAATACTAATTTATAGAAATCTTTTGGAAGCATTCCGGTATATCCGCCATACTGGTTTACCTGATTTGCAGTAGCTTCGATCAGAACCGGCTGGTTTAAAAGTTTTGCACGGCGAAGTGCTGTTTCAAGCACCAGTTCGTTCGCACTGCAATAAGAAGGAATACCGCATTTGATTCCCTGTCTGCGTTTTTCCATCATTTCCTGCATTGGATGTTTCATAATCATCAATCCTCCTGGGGTATATAATATTTTATAATGATGTCAGGAGATAAAATCCCGACTGTGAGAACTTGAGAAGTTCGAGGAGTGTGCTTCCCAAAGTTCCTCTGTGATGTTGGTATTTTTATAATTTTGCTTCGCCTCGGCAATAAGTCTGGATAACACTGTAATCTGTATCAAGAACAACGAGATCGGCATCTTTTCCTGTCATGATGCTTCCTTTACGGTCATCAAGACCTAAGCAGCGTGCCGGGTTGATGGTACAGGAGTTTAAAGCATAGTTAAACGGAACCATAGCTTCTTCTACAAGGATACGAAGACCTTCATTTAATCTTAAAGTAGAACCTGCAAGACCGCCTGTTGCTGTTAAGTGTGCACTTCCGTCTTCGTAGATTTCGATTTCATTTCCGCCGAAGATGAATTTAGAGCCGGCTGGTGAGCCTTTTGCCATCAGTGCATCGGAAACCATGATGGAATAGTCCGGTCCTTTGCTCATAAAGTAGTTGTTTAAAGCTGCCGGTGTAGAGTGGTTGCCGTCGCAGATGATCTCGCCATACATAGTGCGGAGTCTGTAAGCAGCACCTACCAGACCGTTTTTACGGTGGTTAAATGGTGACATACCATTGTAAACGTGTGTCATGGATCTTGCACCGTTTGCCCATGCCATAACTGCTTCTTCATAAGTAGCGGCAGAATGACCGATGCTTACGACTACATTGTTTTCGGTAAGATATTTTGTCAGTTCAAAATTGTCATCTGTTTCTGTAGCCATGGTAATATAGCGGATATTTCCTTTGGCTGCTTTCTGATAACGTTCGAACTGTTCGATGGTACCTTTTACGATATGCTGTTCCGGCTGTGCTCCCTTGTAAACCATGTCAAGATATGGTCCTTCAAAATGGATTCCTAAGATTTCAGCACCTTCATAACCTTCTTCCATAACTTTTGCAACATTTGCAACAGCGTTTGTCAGAACTTCTTCACTCTGAGTGATCGTTGTAGCTAAGAAAGAAGTGGTTCCTTCTGATACGATCCCCTTTGTCCATGCACGTAAGCCTTCTTCGTTGGCATCGTTGGTGTCAAAGCCGAAAGCACCGTGGCAGTGGATGTCCATAAATCCCGGAACGATTCGTTTGTCGCCGTAATCTACATCGGCTTCTTTGCTTCCATATGGAAAGACTCCGGTGATCTTTCCGTCATTCATTTCGATGGCAGCAGCAGTGAACTGATCTGCGATCCATACTTTTTTACTCTGAATAATCATAAAAAACCTCCTGTTTGTTTTAAAAACTGATCAGATTTATCCGATCAGCAGATTTTTCTAAGTGTATTATAGCATTTATCTATGGAAATGGGTTGTATTTTTTAAACAAAAAATTATTTATTTTAACAGTTATATTGTATTTTTTGACGTTTCTGATAAAATTAAAATAGCTATGAAAATGAAAAAAATATAGGAGGTATTCCCGCAATGGCTATTTTTAATATTTCAGATGAAAAAATGCAGGCTACATCCTCAGTATTTACACTGAGCGAAATTTATCAGCAGCCGGCTACATGGAAAAAAACATGTGCTCAGATCGCAGCATGCAAAGAAGAACTTCAGGCTTTTATCGATCAGGTTGTAAAAGCAGACGATTTTGATATCGTATTAACAGGTGCAGGAACAAGTGAATTTGTTGGAAATTCCTTATATCAGGCATTAAACAAAAAATATGATCACAAAGCAAAATCTTTCGGAACAACAGACATCGTTCCGGCTCCGGAAAACTACCTTTCCAAAACAAAACCAACGATCCTCGTAAGCTTCGGACGTTCAGGAAACTCTCCGGAATCTACAGGTGCCGTAGACAATGCAGAAGCTGTTTGCGAAAACTTATATCATTTATTTGTAACATGCAACAAAAATGGTGCACTTTCCAAAATGGCTGAAACACATGACAACTGTTTTGCGATCAACTTAACAGATGAAACACATGACCAGTCTTTCGCAATGACATCAAGCTTCACAAATATGTATCTTGCAACATATCTTGCATTTAACTTAGATGAACTCGATGCCATCACAGCAAAGATCGATAAGATCATCGCTGCAGGACAGGACTTCTTAGATAACAAATACGGACAGGTTCAGGCGATCGTTGATGAATTCAACTTCGAACGTATCGTATACCTTGGAGCAGTAGGACTCAAAGGGGTTGCTCAGGAATCCGCTCTGAAGATGCTGGAATTAACAGCCGGTAAAGTTGCAACAATGTATGACACACCACTTGGATTCCGTCACGGACCAAAATCTATCATCGATGATACAACATTAACCGTTGTTTACTTAAGCGATGATGAATATCAGCGTAAATACGAATTAGACCTGATCAAAGAAATGGGTCCTCAGAGAAAAGGCAACAAAGTTGTCGCTGTTTACAACACAGCATGTGAAGGATTAGATGATCTTGTAAACTATCAGATCCAGATCAACTCCGGTGAAGCGATGGAAAATGTTGTTCTTGGCTTAGAATACATCTTATTTGCACAGACACTTGCAGTAATGAAATCTCTGTCACTTGACATTACTCCGGACAATCCATGCCCGACAGGTGAAGTAAACCGTGTTGTTAAAGGTGTTACATTATATCCATACGCAAAATAATCATTGAGGAGGAGCAGACCCATGCTTGGTTTATTAGTTACAGGTCACGGTCATTTTGCAACAGGCTTAGGTTCCAGTCTGGAACTGATCGCAGGTGCACAGGCAAATGTGGCATACGTTGATTTCGAAGCTGATCATTCAATCGAAATCTTAAAAGAGAATCTGAATAAAGCATTTGATTCATTAAAAGAATATGATGGAGTCCTCGTTCTTTCGGATCTTCCGGGAGGATCACCATTTAAAACAGCTGTAGAATGCAAATTTGAACGTCAGGATCAGGTGATCGAAGTTCTTACAGGAACCAACCTTCCGCTTCTCGTTGCAAGTTCTACAATGACAGCTGTATTTGACAATCCGTTAGATCTTGCAGAAGCAATGATCCCGGAAGGAAAAGACAGCATCGTTCGTTTTGAACTGGCTGCACGTGCAGAAGAAATTGAAGATGAGGATGGTATCTAATCTATGAATTGGGAAGTAATCGGCTGGACCTGTGGTACGCTGTTTGTAGTATTCATTGTTGTGGCACTGGGACTTTCTCTCGTTTCTGCACTGAACGTTAGAAAACGTCGTGGAGAATTAGAAGAAGTACATACAGAGCTTGCCATTGGATGCAAAGTCATCTGCTGTGGCGGTATCTATGGAAAAGTTGTTGGCATCAATGACAACGATGAAGTAGTCAATGTAGAAGTTGCAAAAGGAACTGTGATCACAATTTCCAGATATGCGATCCAGACATTGATCAAAAATTAATCAAATGAAAAACAGCCTGTCAGGCTGATGAAAAAAGCTCCCTGCTGTGAGAAAAGATCACGGCAGGGAGCTTTTTTAGATGGAATTTAAAAAAGATTACATAAAATATTTCTGACATTAAATCGATTTCAAAAAGATCTTAAAAATATCGATCTTGTAGAATGGTTTTTAATAAAAGTGAACATGAAAAAATTAAGATCATACGGCAGAATCACTTTCCGATTGTAAAAGTCTGGAAGAAAAACGCAGCTGATCCACGATCTTTGCTGTAAGGACAGAATGTTCCAGCATCTGATAGCAGGAATCGTAATCTTTTTCTTCGTATTGTCTGATAAATTCTTTTAATTCATAAGAGAGCCTTACGCCGCCCTCAAATTCCCCAAGAACCGTTTCTGTATTTGTACGATCCTGAAAAAAGACTTTAGACAGTGTGCTGACAGAACCTTCTCCCCGCAGGGTTCCTTTTTCACCCTGGATCGTGAAAAATCCCGGACTGGAAGAATCCTTGGCAGCACTGCAGACTGCATTGAAGTTTTCGTATTCCAAAACAGCGATTCCGGAAGTGTCGATCCCGTTATAGCCGATGTTTGGATAATAATGAACCTCTTTTGGAGAACCGAATAATCCGATGACAAAATGAAGATTATAAATGTTCAGATCATAAAGGGCACCGCCTGCCAAAGAAGGATCAAAAGCAGGAAGGATCTCGCCTTTTAAATAGCGGTCATAGCGGCTGGAATACTGACTGTAATTGCACTGGATCAATTTCAGGTTTCCCACTTTTGTGACTGCATTTTTGACGACTGCATAAGACGGCAGATAAGGGATCACAAAGGCTTCCCAGAGAAAAAGTCCTTTTTCTTTTGCCAGTGCTGCCAGAGCTTCTGCTTCGTTTCCGGTAACGGTAAAAGGTTTTTCTAAAATAACGTGTTTTCCGGCTTCCAGAGCTTTTTTAGCATAGTCATAGTGAACCGTATTGCTGATTCCGATATAGACGGTTTCAAATTCTTTGTTTTTTAAAAAAGCATCATAATCTGTTGTTACATTTGGAATATGATATGTTTCGGCGATCTGCTGTCCTTTCTCAAGGCTTTTTGGACGTACACAGAGAGAAAGAAATTCTGCATTTTTCACAGATGCTGCATCCTGCAGAAACATATTTACGATCATTCCGTTTCCGACGATTCCGATTTTCATAAGCTGCCTCCCTCGTAAAATTTTAAAAGTATCCCTGCATTGTGATGCGGGGGTGTTATGGAAAACTGTTATCCTTTGAACAGTGTTTTGGAATATTCCGTAGGAGCCATATTGTATTTCTGGGTAAATGCTCTCGAAAAATAATGAATCGAGTTAAATCCAAGCATCAGTGCGATCTCGCTGATGGTATAGCGGCCTTCGCTGATGAGCTGACGGCTTTTTTCCAGTTTTAGTTCATTGATATATTTCTTTGGTGTCTGGTTCAGGTTTTCGTTAAAAAGGATCTGAAGGGAGGATCTGGACATGGAAAATTTCTGGCAGATCTCTCCGACTGTGATCGGTTCATATAAAGTTTCATCTATATAAGATAAGATCTTTTCCAGCAATTCGTCGTGATAATGCTGGCGGGCATCAGTAACCGGCTTTTTATCCTGTTCTTCGTGGATGAATTCGTTTTGAAGGAGCCGGATGATGATCTCCTGAAAAAGACAGAGCAAAAGACTGTCCATATAAGGAATTTTAGAAGAACTTTCATTGACAAAGGCTTTTACCAGTGTATGGATCTTTTTCTGATAAGGGAACACTTTGTTCAGCAGAAAATCAAAATGTGTTTCATCGGGACCTAATTCAAAAAGGACAGTGATATAAGAACAGGAGGTTCCTTCTTTGATAAACTGATTATGGAACTGGTCAGGACCGTAAATGATCAGTTCCCGTTCATTTACCGTATAAGAAACACCATCGATCTCTGTAATGAGGCTTCCGCGGTCAACGTAAGTTAATTCATAATAAGAATGACTTTCCCCTTCAAAAAGATAACCGGAATCCCTGATAGAATAATAATATCCTAAAATTTCCTTGATACGTACCTGCGGAAGGATTCTTGCAAAATGATATGGAGGAGTCAGAAGCTGATAAGAAGAGATATACTGGTCTTCCGTGATCAGCCGGTAGTTGATCTGAGAACTTACTGCAACCACCTGAAAATAAATATGAGGCTTTAAACGCACATAGCGGTGAACGGCAAAAGCTTCAAATGTATCAGTTTCCGGAAATTCGCTGACGATCAGTGCTGCCATACCATGATGTACTTCGATCAGTACTTCACAGTCGAAACAGTAAAAAAGAGAAATGGATTCTTTGATCGTAGCTTCGCCTTCACGGCAGATCATGCCGCTGGATTCCAGATCGATGGGAGAATCGTAAACAGAACCGTATTTTTTAAAATGTGAGCTGGATGTTTTGTACTGCATATTGTTACCTCTGTTCTCATATAGATAGAATGTAAAGACTGCTGTACCGTGAGGATCCTGAATTTTATATAGAAGATAAACGGTACAGAAGGAACGCAAAAGTTTATAAAAATTTTATTTTTACGCCCTGCTTATAGAAATTATTCTACCATATTTGTGCAAAATGTCTATAAAAGTAGAAAAAATATATGAAAAAAGTAGGGAAAAGAATCAAAAAAACTAAAATAAACAAAAAAATTGATAAAAAACATAAAGACATTTATGAAGTTAAGAACTATAATTAGGTATACTCTGAATGGGATTTCAGGGGGGAAACATAATCAAGGAGGGAAAGTTAAAATGCCTAACATTGTTTTAACACGAATTGACAACCGACTGGTACATGGTCAGGTTGCAACACAGTGGTGCGGAAGCATCGGTGCAAATCTTATTCTCGTAGCAAATGATGAAGTTGCCGGAAACACACTTCGTCAGGGTCTCATGGATATGGCTGCTCCATCTTATGCTGCAATGCGCTACTGGACAATCGAAAAGACTTGTGCCACAATCCACAAGGCTGCAGACAGACAGAAGATCTTCATCGTATGTGAAAATCCTCAGGATGTTTTAAGACTTGTTGAAGGTGGAGTACCAATCAAAAAAGTCAATATTGGTAATATGCATATGGCAGAAGGCAAAAGACAGGTTGCAGGTTCTGTAGCTGTTGATGATGCCGATGTAGCAGCATTTGCCAAATTACGTGATCTCGGTGTAGAACTCGAAATCAGAAGAGTTCCATCTGAAGGCGCAGAGAACATTGAAAAATTGTTCAAATAGGTGATAAGACCCGAGAAAGTGGTCTTATGAAAGGAGAAAAGGTTTATGGATTTTAGTATTATCCAGATTTTACTGGTAGCTGTATGGACATTCATCATCGCTATTGACCAGTTTGATCTTTTAGAATCCCTGTATCAGCCAATCGTAACAGGTGCTGTGATCGGCGCTATCCTTGGCGACCTTAACACAGGTTTAGTTGTTGGTGGTACATATCAGTTAATGACAATCGGTAACATGCCAGTTGGTGGAGCTCAGCCTCCTAACGCTGTTATCGGTGGTGTAATGGCTACAGTATTCGCAGTAGCTTCAGGACTTGACACTTCAGCAGCAGTTGGTCTTGCAGTACCATTCGCTCTGATCGGACAGTACATGGTAACATTACTCTTCTCTGTAATGTCTCCAGTAATGTCTGCAGCAGACAAATGTGCAGAAAACGCAGATACAAAAGGTATCGTTCGTATCAACTACTTAGCTATGGCTGCTCTTGGTTTACTTTTCGCAGTTGTTTGTGTAGCTGGTTTACTTGGTGGATCTGCTCTTGGTACAACATTAAACAACTTAGCAGAAAAATATGCTTGGTTTATGAACGGCTTAAGCGCAGCAGGCGGTATGATGAGATATGTAGGTTTCGCTACATTACTTCGTATCATGTTATCTAACGATTTCTGGGGAATTTATTTCGCAGGTTTCGCTGTAGCAACAATCATCGGATATGTAGATGGATTAAGCGGATCAGCTTTAATTCTTATCGCTATGTTCGGTATTGCAATTGCTCTTTATGATTTCCAGACACGTGTTGCTATGAGAGCATGTGGCGGAAGCAATGCAGGAGGTGAAGAGGATGGCATCTAATTATAGAAATCTGACACCGGCTCAGCCGTTAGACAAAAAAACACTTAACAAAATGGTATGGCGTTCTCTGAACTTACAGGCTTCTTTCAACTACGAAAGAATGCAGGCCGCAGGTTGGTTATATTGTATCCTTCCAGGTCTTGAAAAAATCCATACAGACAAAGAAGACTTAAAATTATCCATGGCTCACAACCTTGAGTTCTTCAATACACATCCATTCTTAGTAACATTCGTAATGGGTATCGTATTATCCATGGAACAGCAGAAAGCAGACATCAACACAATCCGTGCCGTACGTGTTGCAGCAATGGGACCTCTCGGCGGTATCGGTGATGCTATTTTCTGGTTCACATTAGTACCAATTACAGCAGGTATCTGCTCTAACATGGCGATCAACGGATCTATCCTTGGACCGATCCTGTTCCTTGTAATCTTTAATGCAGTTCAGTTTGCAGTTCGTTTCTTCTTAATGAGCTGGTCTTACAAACTTGGTTCTGCAGCTATCGGTATCTTAACAGCTAACGCTAAAGAATTCACACGTGCAGCTTCTATGCTCGGTGTATTCATCGTTGGTGCGTTAACATCTAACTATGGTGGAACAACAGTTGCTCTTACAATCGAAAACGGTGAAAGCCCAATCGTTATCCAGAGCATTCTTGATGGTGTTCTTCCAAAAATGATTCCGTTAGCATTAACATTAATGTGCTACTTCTTAATGAAGAAAAAAGGCTGGACACCAGTTATGTGTATCGGTATCCTCTTACTGATCGGTATCGTTGGTGGATTCATCGGTCTCTTCTAATTAAAAATTTAACGGATTATCAGATACTCCTTGATTGAAAAGTCTGCTGGCTCACGCTTCGGTGTGAGCTGGCACTTTTTTTGTGCAAACTGAATAGTTCGGTTGACTTTTTAGGCTTCTATGTGTAAAATAAGACCATGTGAATTATTATGTGATATGGAAAGGTATCGGATCCTATAAAAAAATTCTTTGGAGACAGTTTCAGGGGATTTTTTATACATATCATAATATGATGAAAGAAGGAATTAAAAATGAGAATTATCAAAACAAAAGACTATGCAGATATGAGCAGAAAAGCTGCAAACATCATCGCAGCTCAGGTAATCATGAAACCGGATTGTGTACTTGGTCTTGCTACAGGATCTACACCAATCGGTACATACAAAGAACTGATCAAAGCTTATGAAAACGGAGATCTGGATTTTTCACAGGTAAAAACAGCAAACCTTGATGAATACCGCGGACTTCAGAAAACAAATGATCAGAGTTATGATTATTTCATGAAAGACAACCTGTTCAACCACATCAACATCAACTTCGAAAACTTAAACATTCCAAATGGTGAAAATCCAGATGCTGAAGCAGAATGTGCAAGATATGAAGCAGTTGTAAAAGCACTTGGCGGACAGGATCTTCAGCTTCTTGGTATGGGACATAACGGACATATCGGTTTCAATGAACCGGCTGATGAATTTGTAAAAGAAACACATTGTGTTGATTTACAGGAAAGCACAATTCAGGCAAATAAGAGATTCTTCGAAAAAGTAGAAGATGTTCCAACACAGGCATATACAATGGGTATCAACACAATCATGCAGGCAAAGAAAATCCTTGTAGTGGTAAGTGGTGCTGATAAAGCTGAAATCGTGAAAAAAGCATTCTTCGGTCCTGTAACTCCACAGGTTCCGGCATCTATCCTTCAGTTACATCCGGATGTAGTAGTTGTTGTAGATGAAGCAGCAGGCAGTTTGATCTAATCAAAAGATACATCGTATCATTTGTTATAAGAGGATGGCAGACCATCTGATTATATAAAGCAAGAGAAACGTCGCTTCCTGTAAAAAAGGAGGCGACATTTTTAGGAGGAATCATATGGGCTTTTTTGATTTTTTAAAGAAAAGCAGTGCCGGAGAAATTCTCGGTTCACCGATCGATGGTGAAGCGATCGAAAGTGCCAAGATCAATGATCCTACATTCAGTGAAGAAATGTTAGGAAAAGGTATGGCGATCCAGCCGGCAGACGGAAAAGTATATGCACCGGTAAACGGCAGTGTAGCAATGGTATTTGACACAAAACATGCAATCTCCATCGTATCAGAAGGAGGAGCTGAAATTCTCATTCATATCGGTCTGGATACCGTTTCTTTGAATGGGACACCTTTTACAATTCACGTAAAAGCAGATGATCAGGTGAAAAAAGGCGATCTGATCGCAGAAGTTGATCTGGAAATGATCAAGGCTGCAGGTCTGGAAACAACAACACCGGTTATTATCTGTAATTCAGATGAATATAAAGAAGTAAAACGTTTCACAGGAAAAACAGTAAAACATGGTGATGACATCATGGAACTGATCAAAGAATCTTAAGAAACGAAAAAACTGTATTTTTTAAGTACGAAGTAAAAGCTATGGAATTCATAGCTTTTATGATAAAAAAATTTTTAGGAAGGGGGATTTTCATCATGATGAAATATCTTCAGAAACTTGGTAAAGCTTTAATGCTTCCAGTAGCCGTACTCCCAATTTGCGGTATTCTCATGGGTCTCGGTTACATCCTTTGTCCTGCAACAATGCAGGGTGGCGATATCTCTGGTTTCGCTAATCTTTTAGGTCTGTTTTTAGTAAAAGCAGGCGGTGCTCTGATCGACAATATGGCGATCTTATTCGTAGTTGGTGTCGGCGTTGGTATGTCAGAAGACAACGACGGTACAGGCGGTGTTGCAGCACTTGCTTCTTGGTTAATGCTCACAACACTTCTCAACACAGGCTTTGTTACAACAATCATGCCTTCAGTAGCTGAATCAGCTACAAAAACACTTGCATTCGACAAGATTGCAAACCCATTCATCGGTATCCTTGCTGGTATCATCGGTGGAGAATGCTATAACAAATTCAAAGGTACAAAATTACCAGACTGGTTATCATTCTTCAGTGGTAAACGTAGCGTTGCTATCGTAGCAGGTGTTGTTTCTATCATCACAGCAGCAGTTCTTCTGTTTGTATGGCCAATCATCTTCGGTGCTCTCATCGCAGTAGGTAATGCAATCGCAGGTATGGGTGCTGTAGGTGCTGGTATCTATGCATTCTTAAACCGTCTCCTTATCCCGACAGGTTTACACCATGCATTAAACAACGTATTCTGGTTTGATACAATCGGACTTGGCGATTTAGGACATTTCTGGGCTGGTGAAACATCTGCAGACGTTTCTTGGTCTTTAGGTATGTACATGTCAGGTTTCTTCCCATGTATGATGTTCGGTATTCCAGGTGCAGCTTTAGCTATGGTACACACAGCTAAGAACAAAAAAGCAGCAATCGGTCTTGTAGTATCTGCTGCAGTTTGTTCATTCATCTGTGGTGTTACAGAACCATTCGAATTTGGTTTCATGTTCCTTGCTCCAGCTCTGTACTTAGTATACGCATTATTATACGGTGTATTCACAGTGATCACAGTAGCTCTTGGCTTCCGTGCTGGTTTCTGCTTCTCAGCAGGTGCAGTTGACCTTGTATTCTCTTCTTCACTTCCAGCAGCACAGAATACATGGCTGATCCTTCCACTTGGTATCGCAGCATTCGTAGTATTCTACGTAGTATTCCGTTTTGCAATCACAAAATGGGATCTTAAAACACCAGGTCGTGAAGATGAAGATTTAGAAGCTGAAAAATCCATCAAATTAGCAAACAACAACTATACAGAAATCGCAAAAGTTGTTCTTGAAGGTCTTGGCGGAAAAGCAAACTTAACATCTATCGACAACTGTGTTACAAGACTTCGTCTTGAAGTTAAAGATCAGGCAGCTGTAGATGAAAAGAAAATCAAATCTTCAGGTGTTAGAGGCGTAGTTCGCCCAGGTAAAAACAGTGTTCAGGTTATCGTTGGACCACAGGTTCAGCACGTAGCTGACGAACTTAAAAAACTTTGCAAATAATCAGCAGAACGTTTTTTGAAATTACATACCCCCACGGCAGATCATGCTGTGGGGGCTTTTTCAATAAAAGTAGAAAGAAGATTGAGTATGAAGAATAAAAAAACATATCAGATCGTAACAACCGTAATCGTCTTTTTGTTTCTTGTAGTCTGGATGGTTTTATGGGTACAAAAACAGAACAGCGGCTTGAAAGACAGCACCACTTTTTCAGAATCAGTGGTAGAAACTGAGATCAAACATGTCATTACTCTTTTAGATCAGGAAGATTACAGTACATTACAGGAAATTTCAACAGATGCGATGAAAGAATATCTGACAGAAGAAGTCTGGGGAGATGCCAGAACACAGTTTTCAGAAGATTGGGGAACTTTGGAAAAGTTAGGTACGATCTATCTCTCAGAAGCAGAGCAGGATGGAAATCCGATGGCTTGTGGTCAGGTAAAGGCTACCTATGAAAATGTCAAGGTAACCTATACCATTGTGTTTGACCAGGAAATGAAAATTGCAGGTCTTTATATCCAGTAATTATTTTTTGATGGCAGGAGCCGTTTTCTTTGAAAAGTTCTGTAAGAAATAATCAGACAGAGGAATGGCTGCCGTCATACAAAGAAGGGTTCCGAAACCGATCATTCCTCCAAGAAGGAAACCGATCAGACCGAACATGATGTAAGCAGCAAGTGCGGCATAGTAAGGATTGTTCTTTTTGAGCTTTGCAAAAATTTCTGTGATCAGTTCATTTGGAACATAACCTGCATTAGAACGCAGCATGATCGCCATTCCGTAAGCGATCATAGCAAATCCTGCCACAAACATCAGATAAAAATAAGATTCATTTGTATACTGCTCATATACCGGAGTCAGGATGCGGGTAAACACATCGATGAGCGGTCCGCCAAGTACGGCACATAAGACGGTTCCGGTCTGCACCAGACTGCGGCTGATCAAAAACAGCAGTAATGTGAGAAGTACGGAAATGATGATATGTACAAATCCGTGGGTAAAAAAGGATAAGTGACTGAGGTTGACAGAGGTGTGAATTCCCTGAATAAATACATTAAAGGGATCTGCACCAAATCCGGATAACATTAAAATAGAAGCTCCCAACTGGTAAACGACCAGTCCTGCAAGGAGAGCTGAGAGTTTTTTTGTTTGATCTTTTTTGTTCATGAAAGTCCTCCATAGACTGCGGTGATCCGCAAATATTTTCCTATGTGGTAGGGAGAGATACTGTAGGAAACAGCATTTCGAAAAATACCACGATAACAACATTATATCGGACAGGAACAAAATATCAAGAATAGAATTCAAAAAAGAAAAGAGAGGGATGGAAAATGCTTCATGAAAAATTGACTGCTTCAGACGCAGAAAAGATTCAGCAGGAGATTGAACATCGAAAACTGGTCATTCGCAAAGAGGCATTAGAATCTGTAAAAGAAGCAAGAGCACATGGAGATCTGAGCGAAAATTTTGAATATAAGGCTGCAAAGCAGTATAAGAATCAAAATGAAAGCAGGATCCGCTATTTGGAACGATTATTAAAAAATGCACAGATCATCGAAGATCATTCAAAAGCAGATGAAGTCGGACTGGATAGTGTCGTGCGGGTATATATACCGGAAGATGAAGAAGAGGAAACTTATAAGATCGTAACGTCTATCCGCGGAAATTCCATGAACGGATATATCAGCATTGAATCTCCGCTTGGAAAAGCACTGCTGGGACATAAGGTTGGAGATATTGTGCATATCCAGGTTAGTGAAACTTATGGATACGAAGTAGAGATCAGAGAGATTTCTAAAAGCGATGAAACGGAAGATGAAATCCGTAAATATTAAAGTGGATCTGCGAGAATACTGTGTCTGCACAAGTATTTGAGGAGTATCATGATAAATTGAAAAAATATGGAATTCTGTTTTTAGTGTGTAGAAAAATATAGATTTATATGAATCTATGGAAATATGGCGAATATAATCCTAACAATCTGGAAAATAACGAGTTTAAAGATACAGCATTTTAGGAAAATCGGTGAGAGATTTGCAGGGTAGTGCTGTTCTCTGACTGATTTTCCTAAGAAATCTGTATCCGGTAAGATCAATACAAGAAATGATAGAGTTGCGAAAATCTTTGATTAAGCACGATCATTGCTTCCGCAGACCAGCATTTTGCTCATAACGTATTCTTTTACTTTTTCACGGCCGACAGCATTGTATTTTTTCGGATCGATGGTATCCGGTTTTTCTGTTAATACCTGTTTGACACCTTCTGTAAATGCGATGCGAAGATCGGTTGCATAGTTGACTTTACAGATTCCGCGTTTGATACATTCTTTTACGGTTTCATCAGGAACACCGGAAGTTCCATGGAGTACCAGCGGAATAGAGACAACTTCACGGATTTCGCTCAAACGGTTCAGATCCAGTTTTGGGATTCCTTTATAAACACCATGGGCAGTACCGATCGCAACTGCCAGAAAATCAACGCCGGTCTTTTCTACAAATTCTGCGGCTTCTGATGGTACGGTATAACCGCCGTTTCCGCCATCCAGATCATCTTCTTTTCCGCCGACTTTTCCAAGCTCTGCTTCAACAGGGACATTTGCCGGGTGGCATGCATCGACAACGGATTTTGTGATAGCGATATTTTCTTCAAACACGCTGTGGGAACCGTCGATCATGATGGAAGTATATCCGGCACGAAATGCCTGCATGGCAAGTTCGAAGCTGTTTCCGTGGTCTAAGTGCATTACGACCGGAACCGATGCTTTTTTTGCAGCAGCAGCAACATTTGCATAGAAATATTCCGGATCTGCATATTTTAATGTAGAAGGAGTCGTCTGCATGATGACAGGAGAATGCAGTTCTTCAGCGGCAGCGATCACAGCCTGAACCATTTCCATATTTTCTACGTTGAATGCACCTACGGCATAGCCGTTCTTTTGTGCGTCTAAGAGTAATTCTTTTGATGTTACTAACATAGCTTAGTCCTCCAATGCTTTTACGATTTTATCAAACTGCATAAAATGAGATGCCTTTATCAGAATGGAATCTCCTTTATTTAAAAGCTGTGGTAATTGTTCTAACAGCTTTTCTTTTGTTTCAAAGAGCTGTGCTTTCATTTCCGGATTTACGGAAAACGCTCCTTTTACGATCTCTTCGGAGAGGGTACCGACACAAAGCAAAAGATCGATCTTTTTTTCAGCGGCATGAACGCCTACCGTATAGTGGAGGTTTCTTTCGTCTGTGCCAAGTTCTCCCATATCGCCTAAAATGGCAACTTTTCTGCCAAGAGCAGAGGAAAGAACATCTAAAGAAGCCTTCATGGAAACGGGATTGGCATTGTAACAGTCATCCATGATCGTATAATTTTCTGTATGGATGATATGATTTCTTCCGCCGATCGTCTGAGCATTTTCGATGCCTGTTTGGATCTCTTCTAAAGTCAGACCGCATGCCAGACCGACACAGGTACCTGCAAGTGCATTGTACACCATATGCATTCCCGGAATGTGGATATGTGCTGAAAATTTTCCGCATGGTGTGGAAATCGTACATTGCAGTCCTTCCAATCCAAGGTCTGTTACACTTTCAGCATAGACATCATTGGAAGGATCCATACCAAAGAAGGTACAGTTCAGGTCACTGCGGTTTTTTAAAGTCTGAAGTTTGTCATCGTCTCCGTTGGCGATGACTTTGGCATCTGGTGCGGCAAAATCAAAGATTTCTGATTTTGCACGGAGAATACCGTCACGGTCTCCTAAAAATTCCAGATGGCATTGACCGATGTTTGTAAGAACGCAGATGTTTGGGCGTGCGATCTTGCTTAAACGGTGCATTTCGCCAAAGTTGCTGATACCCATTTCAAGGACGGCTGCTTCATGTTCTTGGCGTAAATTAAAAACCGTCAGCGGAAGACCGACTTCGTTATTAAAATTTCCGGCAGTTTTTAAAGTGCGGAAACGGACATTTAAGACCGAAGCGATCATTTCTTTTGTGCTGGTTTTCCCGACACTTCCGGTAATACCGACAACAGGGATCTGAAAAGTCTGGCGGTAAAATTCAGCAATATCTTTTAATGCCTGAAAAGTAGAAGTTACCTGTATGTAAGAATGCTCTGTGGATTCCGGAGCTTTTTCACCCAGACAGCATAATACCCCTTTTTCATAACAGGAAGAGAGAAAGGAGTGTCCATCGACACGTTCTCCTACGGTTGCAGCAAAAAGCCAGTTTTTTTCAGCTTTTCGGCTGTCGATGGTGATTCCTTCTGCTTCTTTGGAAAGATTTTCCGAAGGTCCGTAATACGTACCGCCGCAGACATTTGTAATATTTTGTAAAGTTAATTGTTTCATCATTTAGTTTTCCTCGTATTTTTTCATGGAAACTTTGATCAGGTGTTCGCAAAGGTCAGGATAAGACATGCCAAGAACAGCCGCTTCCTGAGGAAGTAAGCTGGTCGGAGTCATTCCCGGAAGGGTATTGGCTTCCAGACAGTACATTTCTCCGGTCTTTGTATCCATCATAAAATCAAAACGTGCATAGGACTGCATGCCCACTGCTTTGTAAGCATTTTCTGCATGCTGCTGCATTTGTTTGGTCTGTTCTTCGGAAAGAAGTGCCGGACATGTTTCAATGGCACTGCCGGCCTGATATTTGTTCTTATAATCATAAAATCCCTGAATCGGTGCGATCTCAATGATCGGAAGGGCTTTTCCTTCGATGACTCCAACAGAAAATTCTCTTCCTTCGATGAACTGTTCAATGACAACTTCATCTTCATAAGTATAGGCATCGTTTAAGGCTTCCTGAAGTTCTTCCATGGTGGTTACTTTGTATACTCCGATCGAAGAACCGCCGCAGCACGTTTTCACCATGCATGGAAGTTTGATCTCAGAAGAAGTATTTAATGTTTCTCCTTTTTTTAAGGTGATCCCTACAGGAGTCGGGACATGATGTGTGCGGAAAAACTGTTTTGTGATTCCCTTATCCATGGAAATGGCACTGCTTAAATATCCGGTGCCTGTGTAACGGATCCCCATCAGGTCAAATGCTGCCTGAATACGGCCGTCTTCACCGTTGGAACCGTGAAGTGCCATAAAAACGATGTCTGCCATGTTGCAAAGAGCTAAGACATTTGGACCGAAAATACTCTTTCCACCGTCTTTTCGAAGTTTTTTCAAGGCTTCAAGATCAGGCACCTGTGCAGTTACGGAACGGTATTCGCCGCAGCAGTTACATTTTTCCGTAAACAGGGTGTCTAACGGTTGTTCGGTCTCATATCCTAAATAAAGATCCACGAGCACTGCTTCGTGTCCGCGTTCTTTTAATGCGTTGTATATACCGTTTCCGGTGGAAAGGGAAACATCACGTTCTGTGCTTGTTCCGCCTGCTAAAACTAAGATTTTCAAATTATTTACCTCCAGAATATGTTGTTCTCAATGTTATCATATGATAAAACAGACTTAAAAAGGATGAAACTACAGGCTTTTGTTTAAAGATCATTGAAGAACCTAAGCCCTGTCCAGCCATCACATGATATCAGTATGTAAAAACTGAATGATACAGCTTTATAGACTTTAACATTATTATATATGAGGGATTTAAAATATCAAGAAAAGAATTTAAGAATTATTGTTGGATCTTTGAGATTTGCAGTGCGGTTTCTTTGGAAAAATGCGATGACTGTGAGTCTTGTGTTTTTGAACTAATTCCATTATAATATCTACATTGTGTGCCGGTGGATAAAGCAGCCGGCAAAACTGGTAGACAACCTTACAGGGGGAAATATGACAACGAAAAAAGAGATGAAAAAAACAGAAGAAAGATCTGATAAACGCTACAGCGGTATTTTGCTGCATCCGACTTCTCTGCCGTCACCGTATGGGATCGGAGATCTTGGAAAAGGATCTTATGATTTTGTGGACTTTTTAGAGGAAGCAGGTCAGACATTATGGCAGGTACTGCCGCTTGGACCGACAGGATATGGTGATTCGCCATATCAGAGTTATTCTGTATTTGCAGGACAGCCGCTTTTGATCAGTCCGGAAAAACTGGCAGAGCAGGGACTGTTAAATAACAGCGATATCGAAGCACATCCGCAGTTTGATGCCAAACAGGTAGATTACGGAAAAGTACTGGCATGGAAAACAGAAATTTTCCAGAAGGCTTTCCAGAATTTCTTAAAAGGTGAAGATCAGGAGCTTGTACAGGAATGCCGTACATTTTTAGAAGAACACAGCTTCTGGCTGGAAGATTATGCGTTTTACATGGCAGTGAGAGCAGAGTTTGATCATAAAGGCTGGCTGGACTGGGATCCGGCTCTTCAGAATCCGACGTTAAAGGTTCGTAAGGAATGGGAAGAGAAACTGGAAGAAAAAATCGCATACCAGAAGTTTTTACAGTTTGAGTTTTACAAACAGTGGGGCGAATTAAAAACGTATGCCAACGAAAAAGGCATTTCTATCGTCGGAGATATGCCGATCTTTGTGTCCGTAGACAGTTCTGATGTCTGGGCAAATAAAAATCTGTTCTGTCTGGATTCGAAAGGCTATCCGTCAGAAGTAGCAGGAGTTCCGCCAGATTATTTCAGTGCGACAGGTCAGTTATGGGGAAATCCTCTGTATGACTGGAAGGCACATAAAAAACAGGGATATCAGTGGTGGATCGCACGTATTAAAACACAGCTGACACAGGTGGATTATTTAAGGATCGATCATTTCCGTGGTTTTGAGGCTTACTGGGCAGTTCCGGCAGAGGAAGAAACAGCGATCAACGGAGCATGGAAGAAAGGTCCTGGTGCAGATCTGTTCAATGCCATTAAAAAAGCACTGGGAGAAAAACTGCCGATCTTTGCAGAAGACCTTGGTCTGATCACACCGGAAGTAGAAGCACTCCGTGATGAGTTTGAATTTCCGGGGATGAAAGTATTACAGTTTGGCTTTGAAGCATGGACAACAGATGGTTTTTACCCTCATAATTTTACAACCAGCAACTGTATCTGTTATACGGGAACCCATGATAATGATACGACATTTGGCTGGTATGCAAATGCCAGTGAAGAAGCAAAAGACCGTGTCAGACGTTATCTGAACTGCGACGGCAGCAATGTCAGCTGGGATATGATCCGTCTTGCCATGAGTTCTATTGCAAAATATGCGATCTTCCCGATGCAGGATGTACTTCGTCTCGGATCGGAATCCAGAATGAATGTACCGGGAGTGTTAGGTGCAAACTGGGCATGGAGATTTGAAAAACATGAAATACAGCCGTGGCACATTACGGAATTAAAGAAAATGACACAGCTGTTCAACAGATAGGAGTTTTATGAGAATTATTATTGTTGCGATTTTTCTGTTCCTGTTTCTGATCCTTGGGATTCCGGTACTGTTGGTATTAAATCTTCTGGGAAAAAAAGAAAATTGGAAAGAAAAAACAGATCTTGCAGCACTTCGGATCGTACAGTGGGCATTTAAGGTGATGCTGGTGATCTCAGGAACCAGACAGACGATCATTGGAGAGGAAAACGTTCCAAAGGATCAGCCGGTACTGTATATTCCGAATCACAGAAGTTATTTTGATATTTTGCTGATCTATTCCAGAGTTCCGGGATTGACAGGATTTGTAGCAAAGGATTCGATGTTAAAATTTGTGATCCTTCGTGATTGGATGAAAAAGCTGTATTGTCTGTTTTTAAACAGAGAAAATCCGAGAGAAGGACTGAAAACGATCCTGAAGGGAATCGAGCAGATTAAAAATGGAGTTTCCATGTGTATTTTTCCGGAAGGAACCAGAAATAAAGGGGAAGAAGGCGAGCTTTTAACCTTTAAAGAAGGAAGTTTTAAGATGGCTGAAAAAACAGGCTGTCTGATCATTCCGGTAGCATTGAGCAATTCTGCGGAGATTTTTGAAAATCATATGCCTTGGATCCGTTCCTGCAAAGTCGTGATAGAATATGGAACGCCGATCGATCCAAAGACGCTTTCACCGGATGAGAAAAAACATCTGGGAGCATATTGTCGGGAAACGATCACAGGAATGCTTGAAAAAAACCGTTCGTTATTAGATTAATGAAAAAGAGTGTACGTTGTATATGCACAGCGTATGCTCTTTTTTGTGTTATAGAAGTGAAAATATCGCGATACCCTGCGAAACTCGCAGAGCGAATTTCTCAAAGTTAAGTAGGAACAGAAAAAATACATCATGACTGTATTTGACGGCTGTTGATCAGTTACGAAAACTGCAAAGCATGTTTTGAATTATAAAAGATGATCACGGTATATCTGGCAGATCCAAGGCATAG
>CAZWLV010000008.1:20870-22528 GCA_964634715.1 uncultured Lachnoclostridium sp.
CATGTTTTGAATTATAAAAGATGATCACGGTATATCTGGCAGATCCAAGGCATAGAATGTCTCTAAAAGGAGGCAGTGTTTATGGAATTAAAGCAGAATCTGATACACAGAAACTATCATAAAGCAGAAGCAAAAACGCAGATCAGCATTGGAGATGATTATAGTGTTCCGGAAGGAAAACCGGATATGGCAGCTCTTCTTCAAAAAAAGGGAGAAGTTCGTATTAATGAAGTACATACGGAAAAGGGAAAAATCCGGATCCACGGTGCATTAACCGTGCAGGTGCTGTATATTACGGAACGTTCCGGAGACAATATCAGCAGTTTGCAGGTGGAAGTTCCATTCGAAGAAATTTTATATATGGAAGGTGCAGTTTCCGGAGATCATCTGAAACTGGACTGGAATATAGAAGAACTGCGTGTTGTGATCATTCATCCGGGGAAATTAAGTGTACGGGCATTGGTGATGCTGCAGGGAATGATCATGGGAACTGAGGAAAACGGGATTACGGAGAAGCTTGAAGAGCAGGAAGGAATCTGTCAGAAAACGGAGACATTTTTCAGGGCAGAACCGGTATTAGAGCATCAGGACAGTTATCGGATACAGGATGAGATCCTTCTGCCGGTAAATAAGCCGAATGTGCAGGAAGTTTTATGGAAAGATCTGCAGCTTCGAGGATTGGAGCTGCGGCCTCAGGAAGGCAGGCTGGCTGTGAAGGGAGAAGTGCTGATCTTCGTCCTTTATCGCGGAGAAGAAGAACCGCAGAATGTACATTGGCTGGAGCAGACGGTTCCTTTTCATGGAACGATGGAAGTCAACGGGCTGACACAGGAAATGTTTGGAGTGCAGGAGGCAGAGATCGCACATGAAGAAATCGAGCTGAAGCCGGATTATGATGGGGAGATGCGGATGTTCCAGTTTCACCTTCTGCTGGATATTCATCTGCATTTTTATGAAGAATGTCAGGGGATTTTGCTGGAAGATGCTTACAGTACCGATCAGCAGATCGTTTTAAACCGCCAGCCGGTTTCTTATGAGAAACTTAAAATCTGCACGCAGACGAAATGCCGGGTAAATGGACAGGAAAAACTCGAAGAGCCGTCAAAAATCTTACAGATTTTAGGACATGAGGCACAGATACGGAAGAAGAGCAGCAGATTGACGGAACAGGGCATTCTTTGGGAGAGTGTGCTGGAAGTTCAGGTTCTTTATATTACGGACAATGACAGCCAGCCATTTGGTTCTGCCTTTGTATCCATTCCTTGCAGTCAGATCATAGAAATTCCGAACATACAGAAGGAAGATCGATGGACTGTGCAGGAACAGTTAGAACAGATCATGATCACGATGCCGGAAGGAAATCAGATCGAAGTACGTGGTGTGATCAGTCTGAATGTCTGTGTGATGGAGGTATGCAGTCTTTGGAATATTACGGAAGCTGAGAAGGAAGCGTATGATCCGGAAGAATTGAAAAACAGACCGGGAATGCGGATCCATTTTGTACAGCCGGGAGAGACGCTTTGGAGTATCGCAAAGGAAAATTGTACAACGGTAGAAGAAATACGCAAAGTAAATGAGCTGACGGCGGATGAAGCAGTGCAGGGACAAAAACTTTTGCTGATCAAGCGGACAGGGGAAACACTGTCATTCTAAAATGG
>CAZWLV010000009.1:0-20509 GCA_964634715.1 uncultured Lachnoclostridium sp.
TATTCCATGTAGGTGATACAGTTAAGGTTTACGGAAAGATCAAAGAAGGTAACCGTGAACGTGTTCAGGTATTTGAAGGCGTTGTTTTAAAAAGACAGAACGGTGGAGCAAGAGAAACTTTCACAGTTAGAAAAACATCTAACGGTGTAGGTGTAGAAAAAACTTGGCCAGTACATTCTCCAAACGTAGAAAAGATCGAAATCGTTCGTCTTGGTAAAGTAAGACGTGCAAAACTTAACTACTTAAGAGAACGTGTAGGTAAAGCTGCAAAGGTAAAAGAATTAGTAAGATAATGTGTGGCTATTCGTACGGAACAGTTACAGATCAGGATCTGGGGACAAATGCATACGCATCTGTCCCCGTTTTCGTTCAAAGAGATTGAGGAGCAAAAATGTCAGGCTTAACTTTTCGAAAAAGAAAAAGAAGGATCAATTATAATGTTATGAAAGAAAGCTTTCTGTGGATCGCAGAACTTTTGCTGGCTTTTTTTATTGCATGTGTTCTTGTGATGAATTTTGGCGTTATGATCAGCAATGTCGGTCAGTCTATGGAGCCTACGCTGGCAAGCGGCGACAGAGTATTGACCAATCGTTTTATTTACAGGATGACAGAACCGAAAAGAGGAGATCTGGTTGTATTCAAACCAAACGGAAATGAAAAATCACATTATTATATTAAGCGTGTGATCGGATTGCCGGGAGAAACGGTTCAGATCATCGATGGATTTATCTATATTGATGATGAAGTTTTAGTAGAAGACATTAAACTTGATAAAATGGAATATGCAGGGATCGCAGAAGAAAAGGTTGTTCTTGGTGAAGATGAGTATTTTGTGCTTGGAGATAACCGGAATGCCAGCGAAGACAGCAGAAATGCGGAAATTGGAAACATCAGCAAACAGGATATTACTTCGAAAGTCTGGTTTGATATGACTTTTGGAGAAGATTTTGGTTTTATAAAGTAAAGGAGAAAGAAAATGCAGGTTCAGTGGTATCCTGGTCATATGACCAAAGCAAAGCGTATGATGCAGGAAAATATAAAATTGATCGATCTGGTGATCGAACTGGTAGATGCAAGAGCACCGTTGTCCAGTAAAAATCCGGATATTGATGAATTAGGTAAAAATAAATTTCGTCTGATCTTATTAAATAAGGCAGATCTTTCCAGTGAAAAAGGAAATGCTCTTTGGACAAAATATTTTGAAGAAAAAGGATATTATGTCGTGAAGATCAATTCCAGAAGCGGTGCAGGGATGAAACAGATTTCTGCAACGATCATGGAAGCATGTAAAGAAAAAATCGAACGTGACCGTAAACGCGGGATTTTAAACCGGCCGATCCGTGCGATGGTCGTTGGGATTCCAAATGTAGGAAAATCTACATTTATCAACAGCTTTGCCGGAAGGGCTGCTGCCAAAACAGGCAATAAACCGGGGGTAACAAAGGGGGCACAGTGGATCCGCCTGAACAAACAGGTGGAACTTTTGGATACACCGGGAATTTTATGGCCGAAATTTGAAGATGCGGCAGTGGGTGTGAAACTTGCGATGCTTGGATCTGTGAATGATGATATTTTAAACATCGAAGAATTGGCTGTAGAACTGATCAAATTGTTAGGGGAATATTTCCCGGATGCTGTATCAGAACGTTATCAGATTGAACGTTATGAAGATCCGGTGAAAGTGCTGGAAGAGATCGCACGGGTAAGAGCCTGTCTTTTAAAAGGAAATGAACTGGATATTTCCAAGGCAGCAAACATTCTTATGGATGATTTCAGAAGCGGAAGACTTGGAAAATTAACGCTTGAATTCCCACCGGTAAATGAGTAATATGAAATTAACAAATGATTGTCATTTACAGATCGACAGTAATGAATTCATGCATGGGAGGTTTCTGTATTGAATAAGGAAAATTTGGAAGAAACAAAAACAGAAAAAAAAGAATATTCGCTGGCACGGGAGATCATTAGTACGATCCTGTATCTGCTGGTAGTCGTAGCACTTACTTTTTTGTTTGTACGTTATGTCGGACAGAGAACACATGTTAATGGCAGCTCTATGAATGCCACACTGGAAGACGGCGATAATCTGATCGTAGATAAGATCAGCTATCGTTTTAAAGATCCGGAACGGTTTGATATCATTGTTTTTCCATATGAATACAAAGAAGATACTTATTATATCAAGCGTATCATCGGTCTTCCGGGAGAAACCGTTCAGGTAATTGACGGTATGATCTATATTGATGGAGAGCAGCTGGAAGAATCTTACGGCAAAGAAGTCATGAATTATGCGGGGATCGCGATGGATCCGATCACATTAGACGATGATGAATATTTTGTACTGGGAGATAACCGAAACAATAGTTCAGACAGCCGTGATCCGAGTGTAGGCAATGTTCAGCGGGATAAGATCATCGGAAAAGCATTTATCAGGATCTGGCCGTTGAATAAATTTGGCATCTTAAAACATCAGTAAGGAAACAGTTATGACCAAAAAAGAAGAACAGGAATTAAAACGTCAGGCAAAACTGGAAAAAGAGCGTGCACGTATTGAAACGATGAAAGTGTACGAGAAAGAATATGAAACTCACGGCTGGATCTGTGGTATCGATGAAGTTGGGAGAGGACCTCTTTGCGGGCCGGTGGTTGCAAGTGCGGTGATCCTTCCAAAAGACTGCCAGATCTTGTATCTGAATGATTCTAAAAAGCTTTCTGAAAAGAAAAGAGAAGAACTTTATGATGTGATCATGGAGCAGGCGATTGCAGTTGGAACAGGGATGGCAAGTCCGGAACGGATCGATGAGATCAATATCTTACAGGCAACGTATGAAGCGATGCGTCAGGCAGTTGCAGCTTTAAAAGTAAGACCTGCAGTGTTGTTAAATGATGCGGTAACAATTCCAGGGATCGAGATCCCACAGATTCCGATCATTAAGGGAGATGCGAAAAGTGTATCGATCGCGGCGGCAAGTATCATTGCGAAAGTTACCAGAGACCGTATGATGGTAGAGTATGACCGGATGTATCCGGGATATGATCTGGCATCTAATAAAGGATATGGCACTAAGGCACATATGGAAGCATTGAGATCGATCGGACCATGTGAGATCCATAGAAGAACATTTATTAAAAATATCTGTGGATAATCATACAGTAAAAAAAGCACTGGTCTGAAATGGACAGTATCGTATGCTGAACAATATAAAAACAGAAAAAGA
Source organism: uncultured Lachnoclostridium sp. (assembly GCA_964634715.1). GTDB lineage: Bacteria > Bacillota > Clostridia > Lachnospirales > Lachnospiraceae > HGM12587. The sequence continues at coordinate 3,219 of CAZWLV010000009.1, forward strand.
AATTGTATAAAGCTGGGGGAGATGATGTATTTCATCTCCCTTTATGTTTATGCAAAAAGTGAAAAAAATCACATATTTACATGCAGATTTGGCGAGTGTTGTGATAAGTTGAGAAGTTTGTGAAGCATGCTTTTCATAGTGATATTAAGGTCAAATGTTGGAAATATTTATAAAATTTATACTGTAAATAAGATGACAAAAAAGCAGTAAGAAAGGAATTTCAGGTTATATGCAGAACAATCGTGAGATTGGTAAAGAACAGGAAGAAAAAGCAGTGGAAGAATTGGAGAAAAACGGGTATCATATTTTGGAAAAGAATTTTCGCTGTCGGATCGGTGAAATTGATATTATCGCAAGACATCAGGGATATTTGGTATTTATCGAAGTGAAATATCGCAAAAACGGAAGATCAGGTTATGCGGCGGAAGCTGTTACGTGGAAAAAACAGCAGGTGATCAGCAGAGTGGCAGATTATTATCTTCGAACGCATGCAAAAGTGATCCCGGCATGCCGGTTTGATGTGGTGGCCATTGATGGAACGTGTGTGACAATTTACGAAAATGCATTTGCATATGCAGCAGGAGGAAGAAAATGATAGAAGCAATGAAAGAAATGAATTGGGTAGTAAAACCGCAGGAAAGTACCATAGAACTGAAAGAATTATATGAAATCCCGTTTCTCTCGTTTCGGCATCTGGAAGAAACGGGGATGGTTCTGCATGGATTTTCGACCAGAATGGGAGGTGTCAGTACCGGAGACTGTGCTACGATGAATCTGAGTTTTGAACGCGGAGATCTGGAAGAGTCGGTTCGCACCAATTACGAGCTTTTAGGAGCAGCTATGGGATTTTCGACAGATTCTTTGGTATTTTCTAAGCAGACCCATACGACCAATGTGCGTGTTGTAACGGAAGAAGACCGTGGAAAAGGGTTTTGGCGGCCACGGGACTATACAGATGTAGACGGAATGGTAACCAATGTGCCGGGGCTTACACTGGCTACGTTTTATGCAGATTGTGTTCCGCTGTTTTTTGTAGATCCGGTACATAAAGCGATCGGTTTATCTCATTCCGGCTGGCGGGGAACGGTAGGAAAGATCGGAAAGAAAACTGTTGAAAAAATGACAGAGCAGTATGGAACGGATCCAAAAGACGTATTGGCGGCAATCGGACCTTCGATCTGTCAGAGCTGTTATGAAGTCAGTGAAGATGTGATCTGTCAGTTTCGAAATGCGTTCGATGAAACATTCTGGCCGGAATTGTTTTATGGAAAAGAGGATGGGAAATATCAGCTGAATTTATGGAGAGCCAATGAGCTGATCTTTGAAGAGGCAGGAATTTTAAAAGAACATTATTCTACGACGAATCTGTGTACCTGCTGTAATTCCGGATATTTGTTTTCTCACAGGGCATCTCATGGAAAACGGGGAAATCTGGGAGCATTTTTACAGATTCGGGAGTAATCGGATCGGTTGACTGAAAGTTTGTACAAAGTGAAAAACAAAGGAGAATGGTTATGAAAAAGGATTACAGATTTTTGCAAAAATGTTATTTTTATATTCTGGTGATGCTGTTAGCGATCGGTGTGCGGAATTTTCCGTCAAAGGCAGCAGAAAAAACAGTGACAGAAACTGTAACAATTACCTCTTTTGAACCATTGGAAACGTCGGAAATCCGTATTTCTGAAAAAAAGACACTGCAGGAAGTACAGCAGCTTTTTCCAGATCTCTTGGAAGCTGTCGATGAAAACGGAGATCAGATCAATCTTCCCGTGACATGGCAGTGTGTTGGCGATTATGAAGGGACTGATTATTATTACTATGAGTGGATTCCGTTCATTGATCCGGAACTGTATGAAGTGCAAAAAGATGTAGAACTTCCCTGTCTCTGGCTGAAGATCGATCCTTTGGATCAGAACATGAAAGCGGTGACGGTTTCAGAAAATGAAACAAAGATTTATGAATTTCTTATAAATAAACTGGAATGTAATATGGCATCTGCTTTGGGAATTCTGGCAAATATCGAACGTGAATCTGGTTTTAACCCAAAAGCGAAGGTGGTTTCTGATGGAAAGATTCTTTATTATGGCATCTGTCAATGGGGCGGCAGCAGGTATGAAGATCTGAAAAAATATTGTAAAGAAAATGGAATGGCATATGATTCTCTGAATGGTCAGCTGGAATTTTTGAAATATGAATTACATACTTCTGAAAAGAATGCATGGGAAAAAATGCAGGGGATTGAAAACAGTGCGGAAGGTGCTTATACGGCAGGATACCGTTGGGCAAAATATTTTGAACGATGTGCGTCAGTATATTATGAAGTCAGTGCCAAAAGAGCCAAAGAAGTCTATTGGCCGGAATATCTGGAAGCAACCCGTTCGTCTGTATACAGGATTTCCGGTACGGATCGGTATGCGACAGGGATCAAGATCGCAGATCGCCTGAAAGAGGTTTTAAAGGTCAATAAATTAAACAGCGTTGTGCTGGTAAATGGCAGCGGATATGCAGATGCATTGTCTGGAAGTTATCTGGCATATGTAAAAAATGCGGCGATCCTTCTGATCAATGAAAAGAATGCGGATAAGATCCAAAGTTATGTGAGTAAAAATATGAAGGCTTCCGGAACCGTCTATATCCTTGGAGGGGAAAATGCAGTTCCGGCATCTGTAGAACAGCGGTTTGAAGGATATAAGGTAAAAAGGCTTTCGGGAACGACCAGATATGAAACGAATCTGGCAATCTTAAAAGAAATGCGGATCGATTCTGATGAACTTTTGGTATGCACCGGAAAAGGATTTGCGGACAGTCTTTCAGCTTCTGCCAGCGGCCGGCCGATCCTTCTGGTGGGGAAAAGTTTAACAGAAGAACAGAAACAGTATCTGACGGAAAACGGAGTTCAAAAGTTTTATCTGATCGGCGGTGAAGGAGCAGTCAGCAAAAAAATAGAAGAGGAACTTTCGCTTTATGGAAGCTGTATCAGGGTTGCAGGGAATACCAGATATGCAACATCTGTAAAGACGGCAGAAACTTTTTGTAGTGATGCGGAGTCAGTTGTTTTGACTTATGGAAAGAATTTTCCGGATGGTATCTGTGGAGGAGTTCTGGCTGCGAAATCTAATGCGGCACTGCTTCTGGTCAGCGAAGGAAATGAAGCGGCAGCGAAAAAATATGTATCAGATGAGGGGATTTTGACGGGATTTGTTCTCGGCGGTAAAGGGCTGATTTCAGATCCATCTGTACGGAAAGTATTTGGTTTAAGTGCGATCCAACAGATCATGGAATAGAAAAAATTGCACTTTTTTGTTGACTTAATAAAAATACAGGATACTGTCAGGTTCGAAGTATACTTCGAAGGATTGACGGTATCCTGTGTATGGTCTTTTTGCGTGATTTAAAGTTGTTTTGTGATTATTCTGCCAGAATTTCCCATTGTTCGTAAAGTTCTTCAAGTTCTGTCAGAACGGCGTGTTTTTCCTGTGTTAATTCCTGACATTTTGCAACATTGGTAAAGACTTCCGGATCTTCTAACAGCGAATCAATCTCTTTATCTCTTGCTTCGCATTCGGCGATGCGGTTTTCTACTTTTTTTAATTCATTTTGCCGTTTACGTTCCTGAGCCTGAGCTTCTTTTTGGGCTTTCCAGTCAGTTTTAGTTTCACTTTCTGCCTTGGAAGCGACAGAAACAGATGCAGCGGCTTTTGGAGCATAGATTGCAGTCAGTTCTTCTTTTTTCTCCAGATAATAATCATAATTTCCAATATAGTTGACAAGTGTTTCTCCGGTCAGTTCTAAAATTCTGGTAGCAGTGGTATTGATAAAATATCGGTCATGGGAAACATACAGTACGGTACCCGTATAACTGTTTAATGCCTGCTCTAAAATTTCTTTGGACTGGATATCCAAATGGTTGGTCGGTTCGTCAAGGATCAGGAAATTTGCGTTGGAGAGCATCAGTTTTGCGAGAGAAACCCTTCCTCGTTCACCACCGCTAAGATCGCCGATCCGCTTAAACACATCATCATTGGTAAAAAGAAATGCAGCCAGTACATTTCTGATCTCAGTGTTGGTCAGATATGGATAATCATCTGAAATTTCTTCGAAAATGGTCTTTTCCATATGAAGTACATGATGCTCCTGATCGTAATAACCGATGGAAACCTTGCTTCCGAGGGTGATCTTTCCTGCATCAGCATCTAGAACATCGTTGATCATTTTCAGGATCGTTGTTTTTCCGGTTCCGTTATTTCCGATGATCGCAACCCGTTCCCCACGTTTGATATCGAAGTCCAGATCAGAAAAAAGATGAAGGCTTCCGAAAGATTTGGAAAGTCCCTCTACGGTCAGTACGTCATTTCCGGAAAGTACCTTTGGTTCGATGGAAAATCGCATCTCTGTATTTGCTTCAGTCGGTTTTTCGATCACATCTATTTTGGAAAGCATTTTTTCACGGCTTTCGGCACGTTTGATCGATTTTTCACGGTTAAAAGATTTTAATTTCTGAATGACTTCTTCCTGATGCTTGATCTCTCTTTGCTGGTTTAAGTATTCTTTTAGACGGATCTCACGCATCTGTGCTTTCTTTTTTGCGTAATCCGTATAGTTTCCTGAAAAGGTATGTACTTCTCCAAGGTCGATCTCTACTACTTTTGTTACGACACGGTTTAAGAAATACCGGTCGTGTGAAACGATGATCACAGATCCCTGATAATTCATGAGATAAGTTTCCAGCCATGCGATCGAATTCAGATCCAGATGGTTGGTCGGTTCGTCTAACAGAATGATATCCGGTTTGGTAAGGAGCAGTTTTCCGAGGGAAACACGGGTTTTTTGTCCTCCGGAAAGAGTAGAGATCCGCTTGTCGAAATCCGGTTCTTCAAATCCGAGTCCTTTTAAGATCCCGATGACTTCGCTCTTATAGGCATATCCGTTCTGCAGCTCAAATTCGTGACTGATGTTGGCATAAGAGTGCATTTTTTCTTCCAGTGCATCACCGGAAGCGAATTTCATTTCCTGTTCCAAGATCCGCATACGGCGTTCCATGGAAAGAAGCTCCTGACGCACCTGAAAGAGTTCTTCGAAAATGGTGTTATCTCCGGCGAGCTCCTGATGCTGGGCAAGGTATCCGATGGTTTTTCCTTTGGCGATAATGACTTCACCGGAATCCGCATCGATCTCTTTCATGATGATTTTTAAAAGTGTTGATTTTCCAACACCATTTATCCCTACAATAGCAGCTTTTTCACGGTCTTCAATATGGAAAGAAGCATTTTTGATCAATTCTCTGGAACCGAACGTTTTACATATATTCTGGCATGCCAGTATCATAGAAGTTCCTCCTGTTTTTTGTATAAATAATTTGACATCAATTTAACAAACAATTATAATAAAAAATAAACTGGAAATCAAGGAGGAAAAGCATGGAAGAACGACAGATTTCCAAAGCGGTGATTAAAAGATTACCCCGCTATTATCGTTATCTGGGAGAAATTCTGGACAGCGGCATAGAAAGGATCTCTTCAGGAGAGCTGAGCAGCCGCATGAAAGTGACAGCATCCCAGATCCGTCAGGATCTCAATCATTTTGGAGGATTCGGACAGCAGGGTTATGGATATAATGTAAAATATCTTCATGATGAGATTGGAAAGATTCTCGGAATCAACCAAAAACATTCCATGATCGTAGTAGGCGGCGGTAATATGGGACATGCATTGTCTAATTATACTGCATTTGAGAGAAATGGATTTAAAATTAAGGGGATTTTTGATGTCAATCCGGAACTGGTAGGGAAAAAGATCCGAAATATCCCGATCTATCCGACCAGTGAACTTGAAACATTTATTAAAAATGAAAATATTGAGATTGCCATTTTGACACTTCCAAAGGAAGCAGCTACGGAAATGGCAGATATTTTGGTGGCCTGCGGAATTAAGGCAATCTGGAACTTTGCACATACGGATCTGGTCGTGCCGAAGGGCGTTGTAGTGGAAAGTGTTCATTTGTTTGACAGTTTATTAAGACTTTCTTACAATCTTTCCAACTATGAAAGAGAATAGATAGAAAAATAAAAAGAAGTAACAAGTGATTTGTTACTTCTTTCCATGTTTTGGGTGATAAGATGAAATATTTGTTAAGCGGCTTTGAAATGAAAGTCTGGGAGAAGAAAATGATGGAAAAATATCATACACCGTCGATTCTTCTCATGGAAAGAGCGGCAGAGGCAGTGGAAGAAGAGCTTTTTTGCGGATCGTATGATCTTCATAAAGTACTGGTCGTTTGCGGAACCGGAAATAACGGCGGTGATGGGATCGCACTGGCAAGGCTGCTGACTGTAAAAAAGGTTCCGGTGGAAGTGCTGCTTTTGGGAGATCAGGAGCATATGACACCGGAAACATTTCAGCAGATGAAAATGTATCAGGCAATTTCCGGAAAAATAGTTACAGAAGCAGGTTATGATGAATATACTGTTATCGTAGATGCTGTTTTTGGGATCGGCTGTAATCGGGAAATTACAGGAGCAGCAGCGGAAGCAGTAAGATCCATGAATCAGGCAAAAGCACCGGTGATTTCTATTGATGTGCCTTCCGGGATTTCCTGCGATACCGGAAAAGTATGTGGAGCTGCCGTAAAAGCAGATGTGACGATCACCTTTTTTATGAAAAAACTTGGAATGCTGCTCTATCCGGGAAGAGAATATTGTGGTAATGTTAAAGTCGCAGAGTTGGGAATTCCTGTAGAACGGGAGATTCCGGAAAATAGCAGTGCGGTCATTTATGAACCGGATGATGTAAGGAAACTGCCGGAGAGAATAGGAAATTCCCATAAGGGAACTTATGGAAAAGTGCTTGTGATCGCGGGCTCATCGAAAATTTGCGGTGCAGCTTATTTATCAGCCGCCGCAGCGTACCGTATCGGTGCAGGAATGGTAAAGATCGTTACGCCGTTTGAAAATCGTACAGCACTGCAGACACTGCTTCCGGAAGCACTGCTGGAATGTTATGATAGAAATTGTCCGGAGATCGATGGATTGCGTCAGTGCATCGAGTGGGCAGACGTGATCGTAGCAGGTCCGGGACTTGGAACGGATCCAACAGCAGAAAAAATCTTATCTATGGTGTTGAAATACAGCAATCTTCCGACCGTGCTGGATGCAGACGCATTGAATCTGCTTGCAAAAAATCCGGAATGGCTGAAAAATTTGACGTTTCCGGTAATCCTGACACCGCATATTCAGGAGATGGCAAGACTTACAGGAACTGAAAAAAGAACGATACAGGAGCAGCCTTTTGAAAAGGCGGCAGAATTTGTAAAAAAATATCCGGTGGTGCTTGTATTAAAAGATGCAGCGACCATTGTGGCAGAAAAAGAGAAACTGTTTTATGTGAATTCTACGGGTAATTCCGGCATGGCAACCGGAGGCAGCGGTGATGTTCTGGCAGGAATGCTTGGAGGACTGCTGGCACAGGGAATGAACGCAGCAGAAGCAGCCAGACTGGGCGTATATTTACATGGAGCAGCAGGAGATGCCGTTTTGAATAAGAAAAGTGCTTACAGCATGACGGCATCAGATATATTAGATGGCATTGCAGAGGTGACCAGTATATGAAAAAATACAGAAGAGTACATGCAGATATTGATTTAGATGCAGTACTGTTTAATTTTGAACAGATGAATAAAAATATTCCGGAAGGAACCCGGATCATGGCCGTGGTAAAGACAGATGCTTATGGACATGGTGCAGTGCCGTTGGCGGAACTGATCGAACCTTTGGAATATCTTTGGGGATTTGCGACGGCAACGATCGATGAAGCCATGGAACTTCGGGATGCCGGGATCAAGAAACCGATCCTGATTCTGGGATATACATTTCCGGAATGTTATCCGCTGATCGTGAAAAATGACATTCGACAGACCGTTTTTACGTATGATATGGCAAAAGAATTATCAGAAGAGGCCGTGCGGCAGAATAAAAAAGCGTATATCCACGTAAAACTGGATACCGGAATGGGAAGGATCGGCTATCAGAGTGCCAAAGAGGCAGCCGCTGATGCGGAAAAAATGAAACGGCTTCCGATGCTGGAAATGGAAGGTGTCTTTACGCATTTTGCCAATGCAGATACGGAAGACCAGCAGCTGACCATGGGGCAGATCCAAAAATTCGAAGAGATGATCTGTGCAATGGAGCATGCAGGTGTCAGATTTCCTTATAAGCATTGTGCGAACAGTGCAGGAATCATCGAATTAACAGAAAAGAAATTTAATCTTGTCCGTGCGGGGATCATTTCCTATGGTATGTGGCCATCGGAAGAAGTAAAAAAAGATGTGGTGAAAATAAAACCGATCCTGTCGTTAAAAAGCCATGTAGTCTATGTAAAAGAGGTGGAACCGGGAACTTCGATCAGCTATGGAAGCACATGGACAGCAAAAGAAAAAAGAAAGATCGCCACGGTTCCGGTAGGATACGGAGACGGTTATCCGAGAAGTCTGTCCAACAAAGGCTATGTACTGATCAAAGGGTATAAAGCACCGATCGTAGGACGTGTGTGCATGGATCAGCTCATGGTAGATGTCACAGAGATTCCGGAAGAAATACGAACCGGAGACAGGGTAACACTGATCGGGGAAGACGGAAAAGAATCCATTACAGCAGAGCAGCTTGGAGAACTGAGCGGCCGTTTTAATTATGAGCTGGTATGCGATCTTGGAAACCGCATTCCGAGAATTTATCATAAAGATGGTAAGATCAAGGAAATCAGAGATTATTTTGAAAAATAATTGGGAATACTTACGACCATAAGAGAAAACGAAAGATCAAAAAGGACTTTCGTGTACCGGATGAACAATCCGGCAAAATTGTGGGAGCGTGAGAAAAAGTGGTTATCAGAAGAGGAGATGTTTTTTATGCAGATTTAAGACCGGTCGTAGGATCAGAACAGGGAGGTATCCGCCCGGTGCTGATCATACAAAATGATGTAGGAAACAGACACAGTCCGACGGTCATATGTGCTGCGATCACCTCAAAGATGAATAAGGCAAAATTGCCGACACATATCGCCATTGATGCAGAAAGGTATCATATGGTGAAAGATTCGGTGATTTTACTGGAACAGCTTCGTACCATTGATAAATCCAGATTAAAAGATAAGATCTGTCATCTGGATCAGGAAATTTTAATAAAAATAGATGAGGCTCTGATGGTCAGTCTGCAGTTAAGTACATAAAGTGTTACTGTACAGACGGGATCGGGATTGAAAATCCTCTTGTCATCATCTTAGAAAGATAGTATAATATTTGCCGATATATTTCTGAATTATGATCAGAAAAGGTAATTGAAAAAACAAAGGAAAAGGAAGGATAGATAAAATGTCAGGACATTCAAAATTTGCCAATATTAAACATAAGAAAGAAAAAAATGATGCTGCAAAAGGAAAAATCTTTACAGTGATCGGACGTGAACTTGCAGTTGCAGTAAAAGAAGGCGGTCCGGATCCTGCAAACAACAGCAGACTTCGTGATGTAATCGCAAAAGCTAAAGCAAATAACATGCCAAACGATACGATTGACCGTGGTATCAAAAAAGCAGCAGGAGATGCAAACTCTGTAAATTACGAACAGGTTACTTATGAAGGATATGGTCCAAGCGGAATTGCGATCATCGTAGAAGCTTTAACAGATAATAAAAACAGAACAGCTTCCAATGTCAGAAATGCCTTTACAAAAGGAAATGGAAATATGGGTAACTCCGGCTGCGTATCTTACATGTTTGACAAAAAAGGACAGATCATCATCGATAAAGAAGAATGTGAGATGGATGCAGACGATCTGATGATGATGGCACTGGATGCAGGTGCAGAAGATTTTGCTGAAGAAGAGGACAGCTTTGAAATTTTAACAGATCCAGATGAATTCAGTAATGTGCGTGAAGCACTTGAAAAAGAAGGAATTGTCATGGCATCTGCAGAAGTTACCATGATTCCTCAGAACTATGTAACATTAACAGATGAAAACGATATCAAATATTTAAACAGAACATTAGATCTTCTTGACGATGATGATGATGTTCAGGCTGTTTATCATAACTGGGACGAATAAAGAATGAACAGAGGGAGAGATGTCCGTTATGATGTGATCCGTGTGACTGCAATGCTGTTTGTGATCGCAGTCCATGTGAATCCAAAACCATTTAATTCGTTTCCATGGTTTAAGGATGTATTTGACGACATCATCTATACATGCAATGGTATGTTTTTCATGCTGAGCGGTCTTTTTGCAATGCGGAAAGAATATACGGCAAAAGAAGATTACAGCCGGTATTATAAGAAAAAGATCGTATCGATCTTCGTGCCTTATGTGATCATGACAGTTCTTTTGTATGGTTATGATTTTTATCATTCCGGCAGAGACTTTGAATTGCGGTTATTTGTAGAAGAAACGATCAATCAGTTTACATCTTTGAACAGCCAGCAGCATTTGTGGTTTATGTATTCGCTGATCGGTCTGCTGTTAAGTGCACCGTTCTTCAGTAAAATGCTTCATGCGATGTCGGATTGGGAATTAAAGCTGCTGTTTATGATCTGTATTGGCTGGAATGCGGTAAGCATTTATCTGATCAATGATCTGGGCTGGAATTTCAGTTATGGAAAGTGGCTGTTGTCTTCATGGACAATGTACTTCTTTTTGGGCTATTTTCATGACCGTGTGGTCAGCAGGGAAAATAAAAAGCTCTGGTATCTGCTTGGAATTGCAGGATTTTTGATCACGGTTTTGTGGAAATATATCATTCCGTTTGAAAATCATAATGCCAGAGATTTTGCACCGGCATATACATTTTTTGTATTAGGAATGTATACATTTCTTTTATATGAAGTAAAGATCGGTCAGAAATGGCTGGAAAATCTGATTTTATTTTTGGCAAGACATTCTTTTACAGTCTATCTGGTTCATTATCTGGTGCTGGAGATCATCGGACAGCGTTTTTATACAGATGCATCTGCAAAGACCGGTTTTCTGATGACGTATGGGATGTGCCTTGTATGTTCTATGCTGTTTGCGGTGATCTTTGATCAGATACTGAGAAAAGTAATTCAAAGACCGCTGGAAAAACTGATGAAATTGTAGCTGCTTTTGGAAAAACCTGTATGACAGATTTTGTGTGGTTCAAAACATAATGGAACCAGTTGGTGTTTCAGTAAACAGCAGAGAAATGTTTTGTGCGGAGAAAAATCATGACAAAAGAACAGTTTGGTAATGGGGCAATGCAGATTTTTTTCGAAAATGTAAAAATTGCCTTGAAAAAATTTAATAAAAAAGAGTATTCAGCACAGTTTGAAGAGCTGCGGTCTAAATTTTCAAATACTTTTTCGGATTTGGAAGAAGATTATCTTTGTCAGGAAGAGAAAGAGATCTGGCTGGAAAAAGTTTCGAAAGATTTGATTGATGCGGCAAAACTGCTGATCCAAAGCCGAAAATGGAAATATCAGCAGAGAAATCAGCAGTTTGACTGTAATATGTTTGTGGTTGCTTACCTGTTGCCTTTGATCATTGCATTCGAAGGAGAAATGTCAGAACCGCTTGCAAAAATGCTTTCACAGTGCTGGAACCGGGAGTTTGGTACACAGCTTCAGCCGGGAAGCTATGAACAGATCCAAGATGGATTTGGTAATACGATCTTAGGGATAAAAATCGGAAAGTAGAGGGATACTTATGAGTAAAAAATTAAAACCGGATACAATCTGTATTCAGGGCGGATGGAAACCGTCGAAAGGAGAACCAAGAGTTCTGCCGATCTATCAGAGTACAACTTTCAAATATGATACTACGGAAGAAATGGGCCGTTTGTTTGACCTTGAAGATTCCGGATATTTTTATACAAGACTTGCGAATCCGACAAGTGATGCAGTGGCATCTAAGATTGCCGAATTAGAGGGCGGTGTAGCTGCAATTCTGACTTCTTCCGGTCAGGCTGCAAATTTTTATGCCATTACCAATATCTGTCAGGCAGGAGATCATGTGATCTGTTCTGCAAAAGTGTATGGAGGAACGTTTAATCTTTGTGCGGCAACGATCAAAAAACTGGGAATTGAATGTACATTTGTAGATCCTGATGCATCAGAAGACGAAATCGAAGCTGCATTTCAGGAAAATACAAAATGTGTCGTAGGTGAAACGATCGCAAATCCGGCACTGGTTGTTCTGGACATTGAAAAAATGGCAAAAATTGCTCATAAACACGGAGTTCCGCTCATCGTAGATAATACCTTTGCAACTCCGATCAACTGTCGCCCGTTTGAATGGGGAGCAGATATCGTAACACATTCAACGACAAAATATATGGACGGACATGCGATGGCAGTAGGCGGAGCCGTTGTTGACAGCGGTAATTTCGACTGGGATGCCCATGCAGAGAAATTCCCGGGACTTACGACACCGGATGAAACTTATCATGGAATCGTATATACGGAAAAATTCGGAAAAGCTGCTTATATCACAAAGATGACGGCACAGCTGATGCGTGATCTTGGAAGTGTACCTTCTCCGATGAACTGTTTCCTTTTGAATGTAGGTCTGGAAACATTACCGCTCCGAATGGAAAAGCATTGCAGCAATGCAAAAAAAGTTGCAGAATTTTTAAATGCACATGAAAAAGTAGAATTTGTAAATTTTGCAGGTCTTCCTGAAGATAAATATCATGAACTGGCACAGAAATATATGCCAAACGGTACATGCGGCGTTATTTCTTTCAGCCTGAAGGGAACCAAAGAAGATGCTGCAAGATTTATGGACAGCTTAAAGCTGGCAGCCATCGTAACACATGTAGCAGATGCAAGAACTTGCGTTCTTCATCCTGCAAGTCACACACATCGTCAGATGAATGACGAACAGTTAAAAGAAGCAGGTGTAACTCCGGGACTGATCAGATTATCTGTAGGTATTGAAAATCCGGAAGATATCATCGACGATCTTGCACAGGCATTAGAACAGGTATAAGCTTCTGTAAAAGTTCCTTAAGAATTGTATAAAATCCCTGCCTTGACGGAATACTTAAGAGAAAGTAAACGAAAAGGCAGGTTTTTTTATGTCGAAAAACAAAGAAGAGGAAAAAGAAACGCTCAAAGAATATGGTCAGATAACACTGGAAGGCTCAAAGAAAAATACGAAGATCCATCTGCTGTCCATCATTGGAGAAGTGGAAGGACATGAACTTCTTCCTTCCGGCAGTAAAACGACAAAATATGAACATGTGATCCCCAGTCTTGCGGCAGTAGAAGATGATGAATCGATCGAAGGACTGCTCGTGCTGATCAATACCATCGGAGGTGATGTGGAATCCGGTCTTGCCATTGCGGAAATGATCGCTTCTTTAAGCAAGCCGACGGTTTCTCTTGTGTTGGGAGGAAGCCATTCGATCGGTGTTCCTCTTGCAGTAGCAGCAGATTATTCTTTTATCGTACCGACAGGAACGATGCTGATCCATCCGGTACGAATGTCCGGAACAGTGATCGGAGCAAGGCAGACTTATGAATATTTTCAAAGAATGCAGGATCGGATCACGGGATTTATTGCACAGCACAGCGATGCAGAGCAGAAAAAAATAGAAGAAATGATGATGGATACCGGTTTTATGACAAAGGATCTTGGAACGATCTTAGTGGGGAAAGAAGCGGTAAAAGCAGGAATCATAGACGAAGTGGGCGGAATCCGCGATGCTTTCAGAAAACTGTACCGTCTGATCCGGAAATCGAACAAAGATTCGGAGAAAAATTAGACAAACACAGGAAAATGTGTTAAGATATTCCGCAGACAAAGTAGAAATAAAAGAGGTTGGATAAGATGGCACAGTCAAAAGAAAGAAAAAAAACGCCTTCTGCGAATAAAACTGCAAACAAAAAAAGAACAGGGACAAAGAATCGTACAGCAAATGCGAAAACAAAACGTCAGTCATCACAGAGAAGTCAGGAACTTGAAAAAGAAATTTCATTTATCCTGTTTCTTGTATTGTGCGTGCTGATGTTTTTGAGCTGTTTTGGTGTTTGTGGTCCTTTTGGCAATGCCATCAGCAGTGTCCTGTTTGGATTGTTCGGTTATCTTGCATATATTGTGCCGATCGCAATGTTTGCCGGTGTTTGTTTTTATATGCTGTATAGAGAAACGATCGTAGGGATCGTAAAGCCTGTGGCAGGGGTGATCGCTGTTTTAAGTGCTTGCGGTTTTCTGCATGGGATCATAGGCGACCGGAAACTGGAAACGTTAGCAGAAGTATACAGATCCTGCAGTCAGGAACATCATGGTGCAGGATGGCTTGGTGCAGCTGTTTTTGGAATGCTCAAAAGTGCATTTGGTACGGCAGGAACATTTGTCGTTTTAGGAGCATTGCTGTTGATCGCTTCTGTGGTGATCAGTGAACGCTCTTTTGTAAAAGGCGTGAAAAAGAGCAGCAGTAAAGTATATCATACTGCGAAAGAAGAGAGCGAACAAAGAAAAGTACGCAGAGAAGAACGTCGTGCGAAAAAACGGTATGAAAAAGATGCTTCCGGAATCGATATGGGCATAAAATTTACAAAAGAGAAGAAACATCCGAAAAAAGAAGAGTCGGAATATTCAGAATTAGAGGAAACAGCAAGGGAAGAGCTTGTTTTAAGTCCTGAAATGGCAGAAATTCCGGTAAAAGGTTCTTTTGAATCAGCAGAACTTCCGGAGGAAACAGAAGAACAGGAATCTTTTAAAGAACAAACAGAAATTCCGGAAGAAAAAAAGACGAGAAAAAGCAGGAAAAAAGATGCCGGATCAGAAAATATTGAAATGCCGGAGATCACAGAAACACAAAATCAGGGGAAAAAGTATCAGGCTCCGCCGCTTCGTCTGTTAACTGCACCGAAAAATAACGGCAGCAAAAATTCGGCAGCAGCATTAAGGGAAACGGCAGCAAAGCTGCAGCAGATTTTAAAAGATTTTGGTGTGAATGTTACGGTTACAGATGTCAGCTGCGGTCCGACGGTTACCAGATATGAACTTCAGCCGGATCATGGGGTAAAAGTCAGCAAAGTGCTGTCGCTGGCAGATGATATCAAATTAAATCTGGCAGTGGCGGATATTCGTATTGAAGCACCGATTCCGGGAAAAGCAGCGATCGGGATCGAAGTTCCAAATAAAGAAAACTCAACTGTAACGCTGAGAGAATTGTTAGCTTCTGATGAATTTGAAGATCATGCTTCCAAACTTGCATTTGCAGTTGGAAAAGATATCGGAGGAAAGACGATCATTGCAGATATCGCAAAGATGCCGCATCTTCTGATCGCAGGTGCGACCGGTTCCGGTAAATCAGTATGTATCAATACACTCATCATGAGCCTTTTGTACAAAGCATCTCCGGAAGATGTCAAACTGATCATGATCGATCCAAAAGTCGTAGAATTAAGTACTTATAACGGAATTCCGCACTTGCTGATCCCGGTCGTAACAGATCCGAAAAAAGCTGCGGGTGCACTGAACTGGGCAGTGGCTGAGATGACCAAGCGTTATCAGCTGTTTGCAGAATATCAGGTTCGAAATCTTCAGGGATATAATGAAAAAGTAAAAAGCATCGAAATGCTGGAAGATGAAAACAAACCTCAGAAACTTCCGCAGATCGTGATCATTGTAGACGAACTTGCAGACTTGATGATGGTAGCTCCGGGAGAGGTAGAAGATGCGATCTGCCGTCTGGCACAGCTTGCCAGAGCAGCAGGGATCCATCTGATCATTGCAACCCAGAGACCATCGGTCAATGTCATTACAGGTCTGATCAAAGCAAATATGCCTTCCAGACTGGCATTTGCAGTTTCTTCCGGCGTGGATTCCAGAACCATTCTTGATATGAATGGTGCGGAAAAACTTCTCGGAAAAGGTGATATGCTCTTTTATCCATATGGATATCCGAAACCGGTGCGTATTCAGGGAGCATTTGTGTCAGATGAAGAAGTAAATGCAGTTGTAGAATTTTTAAAAGTACATAATGATGCGGCTGCAGTAAATACAGAGATCGAAGAACATATGAAAACACAGCAGGTGACAAATGCCGGAATCCTGAAAGGAGGAGAGGATTCTTCTAATGGAAAGGATGTACTGTTTGCGGAAGCAGGAAAATTTATCATCGAGAAGGATAAAGCATCGATCGGCATGCTGCAGCGATGGTTTAAGATCGGTTTTAACCGGGCTGCAAGGATCATGGATCAGCTGTCAGAAGCAGGCGTTGTAGGAGAAGAGCAGGGAACGAAACCGAGAGAAGTACTGATGTCTATGGAACAGTTCGAACAATATATCGAAGAGAGTCTGTAGGGAAGTTTAGAAATTTTTCTCTAAGAGGATAAAGATATGCAATGTAAAAAATGCGGTACAGAGATCAAAGATGGCTGTCTGTTCTGCCATAATTGCGGTGAAGCAGTACAGATCGTTCCGGATTATGAACCGGAAATGGAAGAAATTCAGGTTGGACTTGGCAGTGAGCAGAAAAAACTGTCGAATGTACCAAAGGTAAAACAGCTGGAAGAAAAAACAGAAGAAAGCATTACGGCTTTAAAAAAGATTCCATGGGAGCTGGTGGCAGTGGTCTGTGTGCTCATAGCAGGGATCGGAGCATTTGCGGCTGCTTATGGTTCGGTTTTAAAACAGCAGGATCCGGCTGCCATGCAGAAAAATGAATCCGTGACGGCGAAAAAAGAGACGGTCTATGTGCAGAAACCGGAATTTAGTCTGAGCGGAGGAACGTATTCCTACTATATTTCCGTAGGACTGACTTCCGCAGCAGAAGGAGTGATCTATTATACACTTGACGGTACAACTCCGAATGAATCATCTTACCGGTATGAACAGCCGTTAGAGCTTCAGGAAGGAACAACGGTGATCAGAGCCTTTGTGATGGATCCCGACGGAAACAGCAGTGATATTGCATCGGAAGTATATCATGTGGAATTTGGTGCTCCGGACAGTCCGGTCATATTTCCGGAATCCGGTGAATATCAGGGAGAAAATTATGTAAGATTTGTGGTGCCGGATCATTGTGTGGCTTATTACACATTAGACGGCAGTGTGCCGAATTCTTCGTCAGATCTGTATAATGGAGAATTTTTGATGCCGGAAGGAACGACAACACTGCGGGCAGTGGCAGAAGATGAAAAAGGAATGCTTTCAGAGATCACGACAGTGATCTATCACTGTACACCGGCAGAGGAAGAGATGGATACATATTAGGTTCAAAAATGTTACTTACAGACAGCAGCGAATCACTTGCTGATTTGCTGCGTAAAAGAATGATTCAG
>CAZWLV010000010.1:0-20352 GCA_964634715.1 uncultured Lachnoclostridium sp.
TCTTTTTTTTCTGCCCATAAGACCATTTCTTCCAAAAGCTCCGGATAACCGCCGGTTCTCGTATCTGTCAGCAGTTTTTCATATTTTGGTGTTTCGATAAACAAAAGAGAAATCCCGTATTTCGAAGACAGCTCTAAGATCTTTTCATATCCTTCCAGCTGTTCTTCATAAAGCCCGTCACGCACCCCCAGATCCAATGAATCCAGATATTCCTTACTCTTTCCTTCCGGCACCATCAAAGATCCGCCATTTCGAAATTGTGACGATACGATGGCGTTGTTGACCGGATACATCAGGATCTGCTCATTGTTTGCAGTCACAAACATTTCATAAAAATCTCCAAAATCCGTTTCCTGATACTGTGACATGATCTTCCACGCATTTTTTTTGAATGCCAGATCTGTGTCCAGAAACATTTTTGTATCACTGATCCACGGAACTGCCGTCAGCGTATAGGCATAAAAATCGATATAAAGATTCTCGATCTCCACACCATTTTCCAGAAGATATTCTAATTCTTCTGCCATAAATACCGGCTGATTGCCATTATAAGATAAAATATAAACATTCCCGTCAAAATTCTCTTCCAGCACATCGATATCCAGTCCCTGACGGAACATTGAAGAACCGATGAACAGATGATCGATCTTCTGCTGTTTTACCGCTGCCGGAATCCCATACGTATTTCCTGCAAAAATACTGCCATATTGATTTTTTAATATTACAAGTACAGCTGCTGCAAAAAGCACCGCACTGAGCACTTTTAAAATTTTTTTCACTCGAAAACTCCTATATCACTTACAGAACGATTCTGTCTTAAAAACAGACAACAAAACTTTTAAAATCCGCATTTTTTCTAAAATAGTTTCTGATATTTCCTGTCAAAATTGTCCATATAAAAAGCTGCTGCTGCCAAACTGTCCCAAAAGCAGTGTCATCAAAAACATTGCCGCGATCCAGCCATAAGAACGGCCTTTTCCCTGAACTCTTCTGCATTCAAATACGAACTGAAATAAGATCAGCAGACAGGCGATCAGAAAATATGCCGCACAGGTATTGTCCCCTGTAAATGGAAGCAGCGATGCCGTAATCTGATCTATGGAAATCCCAAATCCTGTCACACTATGCTTTAACATGGCAACTGCTGTCCCAAGATCCTTCGCACGGAAAAAGATCCATGTAACCGTCACTCCGCAAAATGTCACAAGGATCTGCCATAACTGTCTGAACAAAGAGGCTTCTTTTTCTTTTTTCACAGAAAACATATTCCAGATCCCATGAAGCAGTCCCCAGAAAACAAAATTCCAGCTGCTTCCATGCCACAGACCGCTGACCAGAAATGTAATCAACGTATTCACATGCTTTCTGATCTTTCCTTTTCGATTTCCGCCCAAAGGGATATAAATATAATCTCTTAACCAAGAAGAAAGAGAAATGTGCCAGCGGTTCCAGAATTCTTTGATCCCTCTGGAAAAATACGGATAACGGAAATTCTCCTCCGTATGGATCCCAAACATCTGTGCCATACCGATCGCCAGATCTGAATATCCCGAAAAATCACAGTAGATCTGAACGGAATAAAAAAATGCCGCCATAAAAACTGCCAGTCCCGGATAAGACAGCGGTGCGTCAAACACGGTATTGACATACACTGCCAGCCGGTCTGCAATGACCAGCTTTTTAAACATTCCGACCACGATCCGTTCCAGCCCCTCTGCCATCAATTTTTCATCATAACGACAGCCTTCTTTTAATTGCGGAAGAAAACTTTCCGCTCTCTGGATCGGTCCGCATAAGATCTGCGGAAAAAAGCTGACATAAAGTGCAAAATAACCAAAATGTCTTTCTGCCGGAAGTTTCCCCTTGGAAACATCGATCACGTAACTGATCAATTTAAAAGTATAATAAGAAAGTCCCAGTGGTACAGTCAGATTTAACACAAAACTGACACTGCCAAGACCTGCCAGATCCAAAAGTGCATTGACCGACTGCAAAAAGAAATTAAAATATTTAAATAAAAAAAGCACTGCCAGCAAACTTCCGATCGTCACTGTCAGCCAGAGTTTCTTTTCTCTTCCTTCTGTATGCTCCAGTTTTCTGCCTGCTGCATAAGAAAGACCAATGCTGGCTGCGATCAAAAACAGCATCTTCCAGTCAGATGCCGCATAAAACACCATACTCCCTGCCAAAAGAAGCATCCACCGGCATCGAAACGGTAGGAAATAATATACAGCCAGTATTATGGCAAAAAAAGCCAGCGTTGAAATCGTTCCTGTCATAATCACTCCATCTTTCAAAAACTTTTGTTTTTTATTTTAGCATGAATATTATGTAACTTCAATGAATTTAATTCTTTACATTCTTTTCAAAATGTAGTATAATCATTTTTGCTGATGAGGCAAGCTGGAATGGCGCAGTCGGTAGCGCAACTGATTCGTAATCAGTAGGTCGTCGGTTCAAGTCCGATTTCCAGCTCTATTTTTTTGTCCAAAATTCTAAGAATCACGATTTTCGAACTTCTCAAGTTATCGCAATGCTCCCTGTTTTTCTTTAGTAATATATAACACAAGAGCTGCCGCTCCTGCAGGATCTCTGCGTTTGCGACAGCTCACTCCTATTTAACTATTTTATGACAGATCCTGATCGGATTTTTCCGGTGTGATCTTCCGAAAGATGTTTTTTTCTTTTCTTTTGCAGTTTATCTTTCTTATCACAAAAATTGCCGCTAAGATTCCGACTGCCCAGATCAGAAGATACGGCAATGATCCTAAAAACCAGATAGCAGCGTTCCTGAAATCTCTTCCCAGTCCATAAAGGCTGTTTCCAAATTTCTGACTGACTTCTTCCCAGAACGTTTTCGGTTCTGTTTTTGTTTCCCGTTCAACTTCATTGACAGAGATCGATACCGTACTGTAATCCACCTGATTATCATAAGTACGAAGCTGCGACGTATAAGATTCCAGCTGATAGCGAACTTCTGACAAACGGCTTTCGATCGTGATCAGGTCTTCCACTGTTTCTGCCTTTTCCAACAGTTCCAACAACCGGTCTCTTTCCGTTTCCAGTGCTGTTTTCCGGCTTTCCACATCTACATACTGTAATGTAATATCTTCTGTTGACTCCGAAATACTGGTCACATTTGCAGTTTCTTTTACATTTTCCACAAAGCTGTCCAGCTGATCACTCGGAATCCTGACCGTCATATACTGATAACGGTTATAATTACGATAATAAGAAGAACCGCTGTCCAGTGAAGAATTTTCAATATATCCGCCCAGTTCCTGCACTTTTTTCTGAATGCCGGAGATCACATCATCAAACTCTTTCGTCTCGATATTGATATCAAAATTTCTGATCAGCTTTCTTCCAGTTTGTACTGTTTCTGAAAGTTCCGTACCCGAAACAATGGCATCTTCCATAACTTCTGACATTTCTACAGCGTCTTCATAGGAATTTTCTTCCGGTGCAGCCATATTATAAACTTCTGAACTTGCGGATTCCGTATATTTCATCGAAGAACTTCCACAGCCTGCCAACAGAGAAACGATCAATAATGTCCCTAATAAATGAATTCTCTTTTTCATAAACTTCCCCCTTTCGAATTTCCCATTCTGAATGGTTTCTCATTTCCGTTACTGATGGTTTCATTATACTTGGAAATTTCGAATAAATGAATGGGAAAATTCTTAGGGTTTTATGAAGATTATCAAGATTTCTTCTTTTTTATAGATCTTTTTCTTTTTCTCCAATACCATCCCACACCCATCATAAGCACGATCCCTGCACCGATCACTCCATAGAACAGCTTATGATCCAGATACCATAATACCAATACATTTCCATGCACCTGTACATGATCGATCTCTTTTACCGTCTGATTTCCTGCCAGATCAGAAACCATAACTCGGATCTTTTGCTCATGTCCTGCCGCCGGAACTTTAAAATACATTCTTCCTTCTGCCTTGAGGATTTCTTCCATATCAAACCTTTGTTCCACACCATCGATACTTACCACAGCTTCAGCGATCACTCCCTGATCCTGCACATCTACCAGAAATTCCTGTTGATCTTTTCTGTATTGTCCGCCGGTTTCGATCCCTGTAAGTACCACCGTTGGAGCTGTCTGATCGATCGCAAAGCAGATTTCTTTTCCTTTCGTATGATTATCCGAAACATTCTTCGCACGATCTTCCGAATAAATATTCAGGCTGTAATTTCCTTCTTCTGTAAAATTTTTCGCATAAATGGTATAGACATACTGTTTCCATGTAGTTTCTGTTCCAAGAACCTCCACATGAAAATCACTGCCTTCTTTTAACGTTTCCAGTTTTCCGTTCAAATTTTTAACAATCTCTTGAAATTCCAGTGTATCTACATTCGTTTCCGTAATGACCAGTTCTTTTGGTTCTTTGAGATAATAAGTACCATTTTCCCCCGCAAATGATTCTGTCTCTTCATCAAACGTATAGACCGAACCAAATCGGTTCACGGAAAACTGCACCTCTAACGTACTTTTGTTTCCTGCAAGATCACAAGCCTCTGCCCTTAGTGTATATAAGTCATCTTTTTCTTTCTTATATGGAAAATCTTCCATAGAAAACGTAAATCCGTCGCTATGTTCCGCCCTTTTCCCCTGAATCGCTACATTTCCCTGTGATGCTCCAAACAGCGTCAATTTTACTGACGTTTTATCAAAATTAATGTCCTTACACAAAATTTCCGGTTTTACTTCTCCCCGATTTGCAGATTTGTGTTCAATTCCTATCATTTTCAACTCCGGTGAAGTCTGATCGATCACAAAATGATCCGCAAAATCATGTTCGCTTTCATTCATGGCAAGATCTTTTACAAAAACTGCAAAATCATAAACTCCGTCTTCCAAAAATGATATTTGTGTGCGATAACAAAAATCTTCCGTCTGTACCCAGCCGGTCATCTGCGGCACTGCTTTTTCTCCGTCTTTACTGTACAAAATTTCCACTGTTTCCGGATCAAAATTCCGTTCCCGGATCTCTAGTAAAGCCGTTCTTCCCTCACGATAATAACATTCGTTCTGACATTCATGATCATCATAAGTGACCATAACTTTCGGTGCTGTCCGATCAATGACAAAATGATCGATCCTGTCATAATCTGCATTATTTCCTGCCAGATCCATAAATTTTACCGAAAACGTATATTCATCATCTTCGTCAAAAACAACCGTACATTCATGCGTGATCGAATTTCCTGTACCGGAACTGCTCCATGTTCCGATCTTCGGATATGCCCCGTCTGTGCTTGTGATCAAAAATTCCACATCTGCCGGATCGAAATTACATTCCGTAATCTTTACAACTGCCGTTCTCGCTTCGCTGTAATATTTTTCATTGAAAGGCTCATTTTTGTCATATTCTACCGTGATCACCGGTTTTGTAACATCAATATGATAAGTTTTCTGATCCAAAAGATCATATCCTGCATGATCCGAACCCTGTAATTCTACCAGTGTTTCCTTTTGCTCATTAGCTTTTGCATCTAAAGTTACCGTCTTTTGCATTTTGTGGTGGATCGTCTGTTCCGGTTCTTTTGTAAAATCCGTACCCGCTGCTGCTTTGTAATTTTCCCATTCCTGAATCTGAGCGTTCACACGATATTCCCAGCTCCCGATTCCGGACCAGTTATCCTCTAATTCCAGCCGGATCTCAACATCTTTGTTATAGTAATCCACACCATTTACGGTTCTGCCCGGAATCGTCAGCGTTTGGATCTTTGCTTTACCGGTTTCCTGATGCTTTTTCAGACTTTCGACGAGATGTGTCCGCTTTTCTCTTCTCACATTTCCACAGTAATCTGTGATCTCAGCCGTAACCGTTCCGTAAAAATCTGTACCGGACAGCGGAAGTTCCAGTTCATAGTCTGCTTTTTCAGACGGCTGAAACTGTTTTGTCCGGATAACCTTCTTTCCGTCTTTCTCTTCGATCAAAAGCCGGATTTCACTGATCCCGGAACTCTGGTCTTTTGCCGTAAATTTTAATTTAACCGGCTGTTTTGAAAAAAGATATCCCCACTGCCAGTAATTTGCACGATTATCAACAGAATACACGATCTTTAGTTCCGGAGCTGATCTGTCCATTACAAAAATCCTGCTCTGAAATTCCCCATTTTTCACGAAATCACCTGTCAGCTGATAGCGAATGTTTTCCCGTTTTGCTTCCAAAGTCAGCTGATATTCGATTTCCTGATCCTGTTTTGAGGGCAGTGTTACCACTGCCTGCCAGTAATTTGAATCTTCTAAACGATGCCATACACTTGTGCTTAAATCCTGTACTTTTTGAAACGGTGTTTTCTGACCATCTGCGTCATATGTTCTGCGGTTGACGGTTAGTACCGGCAACTCCTGTTTCACGGTTTCTTCCAAAGGGGCGATCGTGACCACCACTTTTTGGCTGCTTTGATAATACTCATACTCTTTTGGGATCAGGGGCTCTGACACTTCGCCGTTTTCTCCTGTCACTTCAACCGAAACAATGTTCAGAGCAATCTGCTTTTCTATAGAATTGCTTGCCACTTCCACAGCAGACGAATCCATCGTCATTGTGCAAAATCCTAAAACCATAACAATAAGCATCCCAAGCCACAAAATTTTTCTGTTTTGATACTGTCTATTTTTCTTCATCTTTGTCCCCTTTCTTTTAATCTTACGTTTCTCTTTTTGATTTCTTCTGTTTTCTTTCCCTGATCTTTCTTTTTCTCCGAAATCCTGCCAGAGAATCAATTACTGACAAAAGATCGAGTTTCCAAAAGATCAGAACTGCCGGCACACAAAAAAGCAGGCATAAAAACAGACAGCCTTGATACAGCTTTTCATACACAAAAATACTTTTTATGATCTTTTCCATAAAATCTCACTTCCCGTCATTCTTCGTTTCAAAAGCCGACCGAACCCTTCGTTCCGCCTGATCTGCATTCTTAAAAAGCTGTCTGACTTTTTCCCTTATCTCTGGTTCTTCTGAAAAATCCGTCTGAAGATGATTCCTGATATCCGTAATCTGCTCTTCCATCTCTTCTCTGGTCACTCCGCTGTTTTTAAATTCTGCTGCCATTGTTATGATCTGGGAAAGCAGTTCTTCATACATGATCAATGCGGTTCTTTCATTATCTTCTTCCACCAGATTTCCTTCCGAAAGCCTGATCAGATCCTTCCAATAATCCTGATACGTCACCATTCCATCTCCGGTATGATCCGGCACCCCGATCCGTGCATAATATTCGCAGATCACATATAGACGGTTTGCTCTTTCAATCTGCCATTTTTCCAGATTGTCCGCAGACCGTGCCGTTTCAAAATAGCTTTTTGCCGGCTTTTTGTTATTTTTTTCTTCGTATTTATAGTAATAAACAATTCCAAGTTCATAAGAAAACGTTTCATATGCTTTCCGGTTTCTTTGAAAAACTGTTTCATTACTTTCTTTTCCATTTCCGTAAGCAAGTAATATTTCACGAAATGCTTCGCTTTCTTCTCTGGTAAACATATCATCTTCCAAAAAAGTTTCTTTTAAAATTTTCTCATACCCTTCCGAACGGAAAGGATCCAGATCGATCGCTTTTTGATATGCTTTTATCTCTGCTTCTTTTGTAACTGCATGTTCTGCTTCATTCAGATAAGTTTCATATGCGGTATTGACTGCCTGAAGCATCAGACTATGAAAAACCAATGCCGCGATCCCACAAAAAACTGCCATTCCTGCAGGAATCAAAAATTTTTTTAATTTTATCATCTGCTGTTTTTTGTCAGTTTCTATTGCTCGTTCGGCGTACTCCAGTGCATAAAAAAGCTCTGTGGCAGACTGATAGCGTTCTTTTGGATCCTTTCTGGTACATTTTAAAATAACCTGTTCCATTTCTTCTGAAAAATAAGGATTCTTTTGTCTGACACCTTCCATTTCACAGGGCGATTCTCCCGGATGATATCCCGTCAGAAGATGATAAAGCATCGCTCCCAGACCATAAATATCTGTCCGTTCATCGGTCTGTCCTTTTCCGCCATATTGCTCCGGAGCTGCATAGCCTAATGTCCCCAGACAGACCGTATCTTCCTTTTGATGCTTTTTATATTCTCTGGCAGCTCCAAAATCAAACAGGATCACCGTTCCATCAGGCTTTACGATCACATTCGATGGTTTCATATCCCGATAAATAATGGCAGGTGTTCTGGAATGCAGATATTCTAAAACACTGCACAGCTGTTTTGCCCAGCCGATCACGATCTTTTCTGACTGTGCACCTTCTTCTTTTAAAATCTGATCCAAAGTTTTCCCTTCGATCAGATCCATCACGATCAGAAATGATTCTTTTTCATCGATCACATCTATGATACTCGGCAGATTTCTATGCTCCAGTTTTTTTAAGATTTCGATTTCAGAAAGAAGTCTTTGTTTGACCACTTCAAAGTTCTGTACACCGTCCTTTTTTACTTCTTTCACTGCCCATTTTTTATTTGCACGCTCATTGACTGCCAGATATACAACACTCATACCACCCTGACCGATCTTTTTTAAGATCCGGTATTTTCCGTCGATCAGGGAACCTGTCTGCAGCATATTACCTCCTCTCCGGCACGGCTCCATGCATAAAAGTAGTTTTTTTCAGACGCATCTGATCGTCTTTTGCAAACTTTTCCCATGCTGTATAAAATTTTGTTTTGATTGTTTTTGGAATTTAATAATGATTCGTTGAGAATTGAAACAAACATCTTGTTTCTTTGATTTGATAAGAATCTGCGAATGCCACTTTTCATGACATTCGCAGATAACATTTGATCTTTTACAGAAAGGACTGTCTTTCTTACATCATTCCGCCCATTCCTGCTCCGCCTGCTGGCATTGCCGGAACGTCTTCTTTGATCTGTGCTACACAGGATTCTGTTGTAAGGAATGTAGAAGCAACGCTTGTTGCGTTCTGAAGAGCACTTCTTGTAACCTTTGCCGGATCAAGAATACCAGCTTCTACCATATCTACATATTCTTCATTATATGCATCAAAACCAACACCTACTGCTGATTCACGTACTTTATTGATGATAACGGCACCTTCCAGACCTGCATTTGCTGCGATGTGGAATAATGGAGCTTCCAGTGCTTTTAATACAACTTTTGCACCGGTTCTTTCATCACCGTCTAAGTTTTCTACAAGTTTTGCAACTTCTTTTGATGCATGGATATAAGCTGATCCGCCACCGCATACGATACCTTCTTCTACGGCTGCTCTTGTAGCATTTAAAGCATCTTCCATACGGAGTTTTGCTTCTTTCATTTCTGTTTCTGTAGCTGCACCTACACGGATCACAGCGACACCGCCTGCCAGTTTCGCAAGTCTTTCCTGAAGTTTTTCTTTATCGAATTCTGATTTTGTTTCAGAAATTTCTTTTTTAATCATTGCAACTCTGGTAGCGATCGCTTCTTTATCACCATAACCTTCTACGATCACTGTAGATTCTTTTTTCACTTTTACGGATTTTGCACGTCCGAGCATATCTAATGTTGCATCTTTTAATTCGATACCAACTTCTTCAGAGATTACCTGACCGCCTGTAAGGATTGCAATATCCTGAAGCATTGCTTTTCTTCTTTCACCATATCCCGGAGCTTTGACAGCAACTACGGAGAATGTACCACGAAGTTTATTTAATACTAATGTTGTTAAAGCTTCTCCTTCGATATCTTCTGCAATGATGAGAAGTCTTCTGCCGCTCTGAACGATCTGTTCTAATAATGGAAGGATTTCCTGAATGTTAGAAATCTTCTTATCTGTAATGAGGATCATCGGTTCTTCTAATACAGCTTCCATTTTTTCCATATCTGTTGCCATATAAGCTGAAATATATCCTCTGTCAAACTGCATACCTTCTACAAGGTCAAGTTCTGTCTGCATTGTTTTGGATTCTTCGATCGTGATAACACCGTCGTTAGAAACTTTTTCCATAGCATCTGCTACCATGTTTCCAACTTCATCATCGCCTGCAGAGATTGCTGCAACTCTTGCGATATGATTTTTGCTGGATACTTTGCTGCTCATCGCTGCGATGGCTTCTACTGCTGTATCTGTCGCTTTTTTCATACCTTTTCTTAAGATGATCGGATTTGCACCTGCTGCAAGGTTTTTCATTCCTTCGTTGATCATTGCCTGTGCAAGAACGGTTGCTGTTGTTGTACCGTCACCGGCTACATCATTTGTCTTTGTTGCAACTTCTTTTACAAGCTGTGCACCCATATTTTCAAATGCATCTTCCAGTT
Organism: uncultured Lachnoclostridium sp.; assembly: GCA_964634715.1. GTDB lineage: Bacteria > Bacillota > Clostridia > Lachnospirales > Lachnospiraceae > HGM12587. The sequence goes on from CAZWLV010000010.1 coordinate 10,275, forward strand.
CGATTTCTTTTGCGATCGTTACACCATCGTTTGTGATCAGCGGAGCACCAAACTGTTTATCTAATACAACGTTTCTTCCTTTTGGTCCGATAGTTACACGAACTGTATTTGCTAATTTATTAACACCTGCTTCCAGTGCTTTTCTGGCGTCTTCACCATATTTAATTTCTTTTGCCATGATCTTTTACCTCCAAAATATCTTTTTGATATTCATATCGCGACTAGGATCTGTCCCGATCATTTTTCAAAACTTTTCCCGTATTGTTTCAGGATTAGTCAACTACGATTGCAAGGATATCATTCTGTTTTACAACAAGATATTCTTCGCCGCCTACTTTTACTTCTGTTGTAGCATATTTCTGATAAATAACTTTATCGCCTTCTTTTACCTGCATTGTTACTTCTTTTCCATCTACAACTCCGCCAGGTCCAACTGCAACAACAATACCTTCCAGCGGTTTTTCCTGTGTCTTTGCTGATAAGATAATACCAGATGCTGTCGTTTCTTCTGCTTCTACCTGTTTTAATACAACTTTGTCACCTAATGGGATTAATTTCATGATGACGCCTCCTTATAACCAATCTTATTTGTTCCCTCGAATTATTAGCACTCATTTTCTTTGAGTGCTAACCGTTATCCATATATTAATCGTTTTACCATGGATTGTCAATGCCCTGAAAATGATTTTACTCTTTTTTAATATTCATTTCAGAAATTTTACCGGCTGTATTTTACTGCTTATCCGATATTTTCCAGCTCTTCTAACAGCAGTTCATTGCAGATCTTTACCTTCGTGCCTTTCATTCCTGCACTCTTGGATTCGATCACGCCTGCACTTTCCAGTTTTTTCAGACCTGTCACAATGATCGAACGGGTAATGCCCTGACGTTCTGCAATCTTGCTGGCAACTAAAATGCCGTCGGTGCCTTCCAGCTCTCTGAACACGCAACGCATTGCTTCTAATTCAGAACCTGACAGTGTATTCAGTGCAGACTGAACCACCCGCTGTTTCCGGTTTTCTTCTGCTGTTTCAGAATTTTCAGCACGCATCATCTCCATTCCGATGACAGTCGCACCATATTCACAGAGAATGATATCTTCAATATCATAAATTTCCTGTGCACGGTACATAAAAAGGGTACCAAGACGTTCTCCTGCAATATCGATCGGAACGATCATTCCATGATGGTCTTCTGTGTTTTCTGTAAATCCAAGTGTCTGCAGATAAACGTTTTCCCTTGTGGATAATACTTCCAGAAAACGTTCATTCAAACTGGCATCGATCCGTTCTCCGCGGTTTTCACCCAGCATTTCTGTCAGCGGTTCTACCGACGGTTCAAAACTGATCCCAAGAATCTTTCCTTTTTTGCTTAATACCAGCACATTTGAACGGAGCATTTCTTTTAATACTCTGCTGATCTCGCTGAAACTGATCTCTGAACTTTCTGCATTTTTCAAAAGCCTGTTCAGTTTTCTTGTTTTATCTAATAACTGAATACTCATTTTTTTATTTTTCTCCTGCTGTCTCGGCAGCTTTTGGTTTCTGCCATGTCATAAAGTCACATTCCGGATTGTTTTCACAACCATAATATTTTCTTCCCTTTTTGGATTTTCTGATCACAATGTCTTTTCCGCACTGCGGACACGCTACACCGATCTTTTCCAGATAAGGCTTCGTATTCCGGCATTCCGGAAAGCCCGGACACGCCAGAAACTTTCCATGAGGGCCATATTTGATGACCATATTCCGGCCGCATTCTTCACAGATCACATCCGTTACTTCATCTGCGATCTTTACATTTTCCAGTTCTTTTTCCGCATGATTGACTGCATCTTCCAGATCCGGATAGAAGTTTCGCACCACGGTTTTCCATTTGACAGCACCATCTGCGATCAAATCCAAAAGTCCTTCTACATTGGCTGTAAATTCTGTATTTACGATACTTGGAAATGCCCGTTTCATCATATCATTGACAATTTCCCCAAGCTCTGTGATATATAAGGTTTTTCCTTCTTTTGCTACATATCTTCTTGCGATAATGGTCGTGATGGTCGGTGCGTAAGTACTCGGACGGCCGATTCCAAGTTCTTCTAACGTCTTTACCAGTGCTGCTTCCGTAAAATGTGCCGGCGGCTGTGTAAAGTGCTGTTTTCCGTCAAATTCCAGAAATTCCAGTACGGTTCCCTTTTCTAACGATTTAATATTTGCCTTTTCTAACTCTTCTCCATCCGTTTCCGTATATACGGATAAGAAACCGTCAAAAGCAACTTTCGAATCTGCTACATGGAAACGATAGCCGTTTGCAAGGATTTTCACCGTCGTGATCTCATATTTTGCAGCAGACATTCTGCTTGCGGCAAATCTCTTCCATATTAACTGATACAAACGGAACTGATCCCTGCTCAAAGATTCTTTCACTGCCGCAGGCATCCGTTTCAGATCCGTAGGTCTGATGGCTTCATGAGCATCCTGGATCTTCTTTCCGTCTTTCTTTGCCGTATGGATTTCTGAATAATAGGCTTCCCCGTAATTTTCTGTGATAAACGCTTTTGCCATTGCTTCTGCTTCATCCGATACACGGGTAGAATCTGTACGCAGATAGGTGATCAGACCTACGGTTCCCTGACCTTTGATCTCAACCCCTTCATAAAGCTGCTGTGCAAGACGCATGGTTTTCTGTGTAGAAAAGTTCAATGCTTTGGAAGCTTCCTGCTGTAAGGTACTGGTCGTAAATGGAAGCGGTGCTTTTTTAGAACGCTCTCCTTTTTTTACTTCGTCGATCTTGTACTCTGCATTTTCCAGATCTTTTTGGATCTTTAAGATTTCTTCCTCACTGTGGATCTCCATCTTTTCTTTTTCAGTTCCCTGAAATTTCGCTGTCAGCGGCTTTTTACTTCCTTCATTTTTCAGCTGTACATCCAGTGACCAGTATTCTTCCGGTACGAATGCCGCAATTTCTTCTTCCCTGTCTGCAATGATGCGTAAGGCAGCCGACTGCACTCGTCCTGCACTCAGACCTCTTTTGATCTTTGCCCAGAGCACCGGACTGATGCTGTAACCTACCATGCGGTCTAAGATTCTTCGTGTCTGCTGTGCATCTACCAGATTCATATCGATCTCTCTTGCCTGCTTGATCGAATTTTTTACTGCCTGTTTGGTAATCTCATTAAATGTGATTCGATACATCTTTTTCGGATCCTGATTCAGAGCCTGCGAAAGATGCCATGAAATCGCTTCTCCCTCACGGTCAGGGTCAGTTGCCAGATAGATCTTCTCTGCTTTTTTTGCTTCTTTTCGAAGTTTCGCCAAGATTTCCCCTTTTCCGCGGATCGTAATATATTTCGGTTCAAAATCATTTTCCGGACCAATCCCCATCTGACTTTTCGGAAGATCCCGGACATGCCCGTTTGACGCCATTACTTCATAATTTGCGCCTAAAAATTTTTTGATCGTATTTACCTTCGCCGGTGATTCCACGATCACTAAATACTTTGCCATTAACTCTTCACCCCTGAAGCAGATATTTCGCATCTGTTTATGATCTTACATATCTGTTTCGTCCTATTTCTTTTACCATACCCCGAAGCTGCAGAAGCATGACGGATTCCATTACCACCGTAATCGAATATTGGGTTTCTCTGCACAGTTCTTCAAGGCTCTTTGGTTGTAAACGCAAACAACTATACACCATATTTTCTTCCCGTGCAAGGACATTTTCCTTAGATTTTTCTAAATTGTCTGATTTTTCACATGTTTTCCCTATACTTTCCAACAACCTTTCAGGATCCAGAGCGATTCCGGCTCCCTGTGCGATCAGTTCATTACACCCCCTGCTCAATTCGTCTTCCAGTCTTCCGGGTACCGCAAAGATATCCCTTCCCTGTTCCATCGCAAAATCTGCCGTGATCAGAGAACCGCTTTTATGTCTCGCTTCTACGACCAGAACAAGATCCGACAAAATGCTGATAATACGGTTCCGTTTCGGAAATAATCTTGCTAACGGCGGACATCCCGGCGGCTCTTCGGAAATGATCCCTCCGCAAAGTTTCATCTGCTCATATAACCCGATATTGCTTCTTGGATAACAGATATCTGCACCACACGCCAGCACTGCAAATGTCCTTCCTCCTGCCAGCAATGCACCCTCGTGAGCCGCTCCATCGATCCCAAGGGCAAGTCCGCTTAGGATCTGAACGTCATGAGCCGCCAAAACTCTTGCAAAACAGCTTGCCGCAGCACGCCCATAAGGCGTACACATTCTGGCTCCGACGATGGCAACAGTTTTCTTTTTGGGATCCGGCAGATCTCCCTTTACATAGATTCCTTCCGGACAATCTGAAAGTTCCAGCATCTTTTGGGGAAATTCCGGTGCATCTTTGCTAATATAGCGTATGCCGTCGGGCAAGGTTCTATTAATATTATTTTTCATCATTACACCGCCCAGAATTTCCGATCCACATTGCGATAGCAGATTGCCTGAAGGATATGACCGGTTTCGATATCCTTTCTGCATTCCAGATCTGCTGCGGTTCTTGCAACTTTTAAGATCTTATGATAGGAACGGGCAGTCAGGTTCAGATTTTCAAAAGCATCTTCCAGAAGTTTTTTCTGCTGTTTTCCCACCCGGAAATATTCTTCTGTATCAGCTCCCCGTACATCGGAATTAAAATGATACGGCGTGCTGCGATACCGTTCTGACTGCATCTGATGTGCACAAAGCACCTTTTCCTTCATCATTTTAGAAGAAATCCCTTCTCCGCTTCCGGTCAGTTCTTCAAAAGCAACTCTCGGTGCTTCCACGCACACATCCATACGGTCTAAAAAGGGCATACTGATCTTATTTAGATAACGGTAAATATCTCCCGTGGTACAATGACATTTATTCATATCAGGATAATATCCGCATTTACATGGATTCATCGCTGCTACCAGCATAAAATTCGCCGGAAAGAGATCCGTTCCGTCTACTCTGGAGATCTGCACCTGCTTGTCCTCCAAAGGCTGTCTTAAAGATTCCAGTACATTTTTCGGAAGTTCTGTGATCTCATCCAGAAACAGACATCCATGGCTGCTTAAACTGACTTCCCCCGGACGGGGCCGTTTTCCTCCGCCTACCATCGCTGCAATAGAAATCGTATGATGCGGTGCCCGAAACGGGCGTTCTTCGATCAGTGCCTGATCTGACGGCAAAATTCCACAGACACTGTAGATTTTTGTCACTTCCATGCTTTCTTCTCTTGTCATGTCCGGAAGGATCGTAGGGATCCTTCTGGCGATCATCGTTTTTCCGGAACCGGGCGGTCCGATCATCAAAAGATTCAGCATTCCGGCTGCCGCAAGCATAGCAGCCTGTTTTACTCCTTCCTGACCGCGGATCTGTGCAAAATCCAACGGCTGAAACTCTTCATTCCTTTCCTGCTGTGCTGCTTTTTTCTCTTTAAAATTTCCTGTAATGATCCGTTCTAACGTTTCTTTTAAACTTTCCGTGCCGACACAGACGATCCCTTCCACGATCTGACCTTCTGCAAGATTTTCTTTTGGGATCACACACGTATGACAGCCTTTTGCCTTGGCAAGCTCCACCATCGGCAATACTCCACGGATCTTTTTTACGGTACCATTTAATCCCAGTTCTCCCAAAAATAAGATCTTCTCTACTGCTTCCGGCGGAAACATGCCCAGACTGCACATGATCGAAACTGCGATCGCAAGATCAAATCCGGTTCCTTCTTTTTTCGTGTCCGCCGGTGACAGATTGACCGTAATCTTTTTTGGCGGGATCGAAATTCCTGTATTTTTCAGTGCAGTCCTTACTCTGTCAGAAGATTCCCTTACCGCAGATGTCAGATAGCCTACCATCGTAAACCCCGGCAGACCGTCAGAAATATCGGTTTCCACAAAAATAGGAACGCCCATGATCCCTCTGACATCTGCAGACAATATACTGCTAAACATCGTTCTTTTTCCTCTTTCATTTTTATCTTTGGGTGGATTTTTCTGATGGAACCATCAGATCTGATTTTGGATAAATTGATTGTAACAGATTTTTTTAAGAAAAACAACTTCTAAGTTTTTCAATGGCATTTTTTTCGATCCTGCTGACATAAGAACGGGAAATTCCAAGTTTTTTCGCCACTTCCCGCTGCGTATACTCTGTTCCGCCATACAATCCGTACCGCAGCCGTAAAACTTCCTGTTCCCGTTTTGAAAGCACCGTCGGGAGAAGCTCATAGATCTTTTTACTGTCTTCCTTCGCCTGAAACAGTTCAAAAGCCGCCGGCTCCTGACTTTCGATCACTTCCAGAAGACTGATCTCATTTCCTTCTTTATCAGTTCCTATGGTTTCATAATAAGAAACTTCTTTTGACATTTTCTTTTTCGACCGAAAATACATCAAAAGCTCATTTTCGATACATCTGGCCGCATAAGTAGACAATCTTCCTTTTTCTGCATCTACCGTAGAAATCGCCTTGATCAGACCGATGGTACCGATGGAAAGCAATTCTTCCTGTTCAACCTCGGGACATTGATATTTTTTTACCACGTGAGCTACCAGACGCATATTTCTCAGGATCAGAATTTCTCTGGCATCCATGTCTCCCTCCCGGTTCTTTTTCATATAGTAGGCTTCTTCTTCTGCCGAAAGCGGCTTTGGAAATGTTTTCAAAAAAAGCACCTCAAAGGAGAATTACTACAGTTTATGTAGCGTTTCCCTTTTAGGTGCCTTTCCTAAATTTTATTTCTGCTTTATACTTTTCAGAATCATTCTATTCTTCCCAACTGCATCGGTAATCAAATCACCTGAAATTCCCGCTTGTAATCCCAAACATGCAGCACTAGGAAACTGCAGGTTCCTGTCTTCTGAGAATGTCATACTGATCGAGTTCTGTTCCAAGATCAATGTAAAGAACCTGTTTTGGATGCGGACAGCTCTCCATGGACTGACCATCTTCATCATAAATGGCTTTTACCGTCACTTCCACATTTCTTCCGTCAGGCTTCATGACTTCGATCACTTCTCCTACGGAAAACTTGTTTCTCTGTTCGATCCGGTAGCATCCCTGTTCATTCTTTTCGCCTACGATTCCAAGGTAGGTGTATTCTTTTACGTAAGTATTGCTGTCATAGATCTGTGTATTTTCATCCGGCTTTCCATAGAAAAATCCGGTCGTAAACTGACGATACGTACAGTTTGAGATCTGATCCAGATACCAAGGCATATTTTCCTGATATTTTTCCGGTGACTCTGCAAAATCATCTAATGCTTTACGATACGTTCTTGCTACCGTTGCCACATATAATGCAGTTTTCATACGTCCTTCAATCTTTAAAGAATCAATTCCTGCATCGATCAGATCCGGAATATGCTCGATCATACAAAGATCTTTAGAATTAAAGATATAAGTTCCTCGTTCATTTTCATAAACCGGCAGGTATTCTCCCGGACGGGATTCTTCTACCACTGCATATTTCCAACGGCAAGGGTGTGTACATGCTCCCTGATTGGCATCTCTGCCTGTAAAATAGTTGCTCAGCAGACATCTTCCGGAATAAGAAATACACATCGCACCATGTACAAACGTTTCGATCTCCATCTCATCGGAAATATGTTCCCTGATCTCTTTGATCTCTTTCATGGAAAGTTCTCTGGCAGAAACCACACGGCTTGCTCCCATTCTTTCCCAGAAACGATACGTTTCATAGTTCGTATTGTTTGCCTGTGTACTGATATGCACATCGATCTCCGGACAGATCTCCTTTGCAAGGGTAAACATTCCCGGATCGGCAATGATCAGGGCATCCGGACCGATTTCTTTTAACTCTTTAAAATACTCTCTTGCACCTTCCAGATCACTGTTATGTGCCAGAATATTGGCAGTGACATAAACTTTTACACCATGTTCATGGGCAAAAGCGATCCCTTCTTTCATATCTTCCGGTGAAAAATTCTTTGCTTTGGCACGCAGTCCAAATGCTTCCCCACCGATATAAACGGCATCAGCACCAAATGTTACTGCGATTTTTAATACCTCCAGACTGCTGGCCGGTATCAGAAGTTCTGTTTTTCTCATCTTTTTCTCCTACTTTTTAACACTCAAAGTTACGCCGTCTCCTAATGGCAGAAGAGAAGTTGTCAGCTGTTCATGATGCGTCAAAGCATATAAATACTCCCGCATCCTGCTGTGGATCGTTCTGTTTCTCCGTTCCACGGCAAATCGTGACTGAATGATATCTCCATCCTGCAAAACATTATCTGACAATAAAATTCCTCCCGGTGCCAGCAATCTTAAGATGTCCGGCAAAAAATGGATATATTGTCCTTTCGCTGCATCCATAAAAATAAAATCATACGGACCTTCCAGTGTCTTTAAAAATTCCATGGCATCACCTTCCAGTAAGGTGATCTGCTCTTCTTTTCCGGCTCTTTTAAAGTTCGCTTTTGCAATGGGAATCCTTGGTTCATATTTCTCGATCGTTGTAATATGACAATCTGCATCCACATGCTCACTCATCAGGAGTGCGGAAAATCCAACGGCAGTTCCTACTTCCAGAATCGCCTTCGGCCGCTTGATCTCCAGCAGTGTTCTTAAAAAACTCTGCATTTCCTTTCGAATGATCGGAACATAAGTGGCAAGAGCCTCTTCTTCTATTTCATTTACTAATGCACTGTTGCCTGTATCCAGAGAATTGATATAGGCAACCATTCTTTCATCTACAATCATACTTTCTCGCCTTTACTGCTGTTTCTCTTCTTGTTTACTGTTTCAGCAGCAGCCGATCATTTGTCTCCGGTCAAAACCTCTGCTATTTCAGTCGGTGTCATAGAACTGTTCAGTTCATACGCACCACTTTCAATAACCCCTTCAAAATCCGATAATTTCATCTGGATCCTGAAGATCCCGGCATCTTCGATCAATCCCTTTTTTTCAAGGATTTCAGATATTTCTTTGACCGTAACTTCTTTTGAAACCGTTATGGTTACATCTTTGCCCGGTTTTTCTTCATATGCCTGATTACTGAAAACTGCATGGGTATACCGGTAAGTTGTCTGTCCCAGATAAATGATCCCCAGTACGACCAGTACAAATACTGCTACCTTCAGACATATGGAGCTGACCTGCATTACAGCTTTTTTTGTATTCATCCGTTCCTCCGGTTTCCGATCTAAACCTCCATAATGATCGGAAGGATCATCGGACTTCTCTTTGTCTTTTTCCATAAATAGTCATTCAAAGAATCTTTTACAACATTCTTTAATTTACCCCAGTCAGAAATGCCTCTGCTTAAGCATCCGTCCAGAGCTTCCTCTACGACCATTTTCGCTTCTTCGATCAGGGATTCAGCTTCTCTTACATAGACGAATCCACGGGATACGATATCCGGTCCTGAAAGGATCTGATTGCTGTATTTTTCTAAGGTTACTACAACGATCAGGATTCCGTCTTCTGCAAGATGCTGTCTGTCACGAAGGACGATATTTCCTACATCTCCGACACCAAGACCATCGACATAGATTGCACCGTTCTGTACATGATCTACGACTTTTGCATTCTGATCATCAAGTTCCAGTACATCTCCTGAAGACATGATGAAAATATGATCTTTTTCAATGCCGAGTTCTTCTGCAAGTCTTGCATTTGCCTGCAGATGTCTGTATTCTCCATGTACCGGGATCGCATATTTCGGGCGTACCAGAGAGTAGATCAATTTTAACTCTTCCTGGCATGCGTGTCCTGATACATGAGTATCCTGAAATACAACTTCTGCTCCACGAATGGAAAGTTCGTTGATAACTTTTGATACTGCTTTTTCATTTCCCGGAATCGGTGTTGCAGATAATACAACCACATCTCCCGGCATGATATGCACTTTACGGTGAGTGCCGGATGCCATTCTGGAAAGTGCAGCCATGGATTCTCCCTGACTTCCAGTCGTGATCAGAACGGTCTTTTCATCCGGATAATTTTTCAGCTGTTCAATGTCGATCAGTGTATTATCCGGAATGGAAATATATCCTAACTCCTGTGCAATGGAAATGGTATTGACCATACTGCGGCCTTCTACCACAACTTTTC